>LMZS01000065.1 GCA_001567085.1 Chloroflexi bacterium OLB15 | reverse complement strand
ACGCCGGCTGCTGCGCTGGGCAAGACTGATATAGTAAAGCAGTTGTAGCAGCGCCGTAACCGCTGCCGCGATATACGTAGTCGCAGCGGCAGTGAGCACAGTACGTGAACCAGAGCGATCCTCATCTGTTTGCATCAAGCCGGCTTCCGTCAGCAGTTTCAAGCCGCGACGGCTCGCATCAATTTCAACCGGCAGCGTGAGCACCATAAACAGCACGGTTAAGCCGAAGAAAGCGATGCCTACCCAGATCAGGCCAGTTGCCCGAAACAGAAAACCGAACATGATCAACAAGCCAGCCAGCATCGGGCTAAAACGTACCGCCGGCACGAGAAACTGACGCGCCACGATCAGCGGTGATTTTTGCTGATACTGCTGCACATGCCCAAATTCATGGGCGACAATGGCCATAGACGCAATTGATGGTTGGGTGGCAACGCCGCGCGAAAGATTGACGGTATTGTTGCCCGGATCAAAATGATCAGAAAGCTCACCGCCTCTAGACTCACCAACGCGCACTACCGCCATAGCCGCAGGTTGGTACGCCCCGCCCGGCGCTGCTTCGCCAAGTTGAACAGGGTTTAGCAGAGAACTGCGATTGAGCCGCGCGGCAACTTCAACGCCATTTAGGCCGGTGCTGTTGCCGACTTTTGACCATTTTGAATAGGCAGAACGAACGAATAACTGTGCCAGCCCCGATATGATAATCGTCGGAAGCAGCACCCATAGGAGATAGCTTGAGTCCAGAAACATCTTGTCCAATTCCTGAGCGATATTGAATTAACGCTTATTATACGATGGAGTTTATGTATATCACGTCAGAAATAAATTAGATGACACCTAAAAATGGGGGTTATGTGCCGCCAAGCAGGCGCGTCAGCGCTTGAAGATTATTCAGTTCAAGCGGCAGCAAACAATTGTCTAGCAAACGCGGCGTGCCGATACGCGCCACAAGCGAAAGCAGCACCGGCGCATCGGTTGCCTCAACAATTGGCGCTAAGGTTCGTGGGTCATTCAGGGCGATATAGTCAATTTCGGCCAGCGGTTCAGCCGCGATCACCTGATAGGCGGCATCAATCAGGCGTGCGGTCGCTCGTTCGCCGCGCGTATAAACTTCGCCAGCAGCCTGAAGCCCGCGATATAAAACGCTTGCTGCTTGTCGTTGAGGGGCGGTTAAGAAGGCATTTCGCGAACTCATCGCCAGCCCATCGGCTTCACGTACAGTCGGGCAAACGATAATTTCCAGCGGAAAGTTCAAGTCTCGCGCCATCTGCCGTACAACCACCACCTGCTGCGCATCCTTTTGCCCAAAATATGCGCGATCCGGCAGCGTCAGATTAAAGAGCTTGGCAACCACCGTAGCAACGCCCACAAAATGGCCGGGGCGGTGGGCGCCTTCTAAGCCCTGCGTCACCTTCTCAACCGTGATGCTGGTCTGATAGCCGGATGGATACATAGTTTCGGGCGTCGGCGTAAGCAGCAGGCTGACGCCCGCGCGTTCAAATGCCTCAAGATCATGCTCAAGCGTGCGGGGATAGCGCGATAAATCTTCATTCTGCGCAAACTGCGTTGGGTTAACGAACAGGGTTGCGACAACGGCATCATTCTCAGCGCGCGCACGGCTGACCAGCGAAAGATGCCCCTCATGCAGCGCGCCCATCGTATAGACAGCGCCGATACGCCCCTTTAGCGCCCGCCGCAGCGCCTGAAATTCAGCCGGATTATCAGTGACTTTCAATCGGAAGATCGCTTTCGTCAGCAGATTCCAACGCTGCAAGCACGTCCTTCTTCATACTAAAACTCTGATCTGCGGTGGGGAAAGCATGAGATTCCACATCAGCGCGGTACTGTTCCAACGCCGTTTTGATGCTGTCGCCAATAGTGGCATAACGCCGTGTATGGCGCGGGATAAAAGCGTCAAACAGGCCAAGAATGTCGTGAAAAACCTGCACCTGCCCGTCACAGTGTGGCCCGGCGCCAATGCCAATGGTCGGTATCTCCAGTCGTTTGGTGATCATTTCGCCTAGCGGCGCGGGAACAGCTTCAATCACGACACCAAAAGCCCCCGCGCTCTGAACCGCTTCAGCATCTCGCAAAAGCTGCTTGGCAGAGTCAACATCGCGCCCCTGTGCCTTCAGCCCGCCAACCTGATACACGCTTTGCGGTTGCAAGCCAATATGCGCCATCACCGGTATTCCCGCCTGTACCATGCGCTGAATAGTTGGCGCAATAAATTCTCCGCCTTCCAGCTTTACCGCGCTTACGCCCGCTTCCTGCATCAGGCGTGCCGCGTTGGTCAATGCCTGTTCAGGTGAAACGCTGTAGGTCATAAAGGGCAGATCGCCAACGATGAGCGAAGTCGTCGTCACACGGGTGACGATGCTGGCGTGATAGATGATATGATCCAGCGTGACCGGTATCGGAAATTCGTGCCCCTGCACCACCGCCCCCAGTGAATCGCCCACCAGAATCGCCGGTATCCCTGCTGCTTCAGCAAGCCGGGCGCTGCTGGCATCGTAGGCGGTCAGCATGGTGATCGGCACGCCATCGGCTTTCATTTTCTGAAAATCGCGCACCGTGTTACGCATTATTGAGATGTCCTTTCAAAAGTATCTCTAATTCAGAAATATCCGTTCCCTGCGCCGCCGCAATTGGCAGCGTAAGTCTGGCAATTAATTGATAGGCTCTAGTATCCCGGCGTCAATCTCAGGCGAATCCAGCGCCACCAGATGCGCGGCGACAGTGCTGGCATCGCCGCGTGAAATTGGGCCGGTGAGCGCCTTCGGCAGCCCAACAGCCTGAATATTTTGCACCGCCGCCAGCATCAGCGAATACAGCGCCGCATGGGCAACTGGCGTGTCCATATCTAACGTCCTAAAAATAGACGTTGCTATATCGTACATCGTTACGGTAAACGCACCTACAAAATTCAAGGCCGCGTGGTATCGCGCTTTGCCCCCGTGAGGAATCACCATGATCTGACCGGAAACGGACTTCACCAATGCTTCCAGCCAACCGCGCAGCTCGCCATCCGCTTCTAATGCAAACACGGAACCCGGCGCCCTTTCCATCGCTGTTTCTACGTTCGCGAAGGGAAACACCGGATGCAGGCTGCCGGTAGCCGCGCCGCGTTCAGCCACGACATCAAGGATAGAAGCTGGCTTTGCGCCAGAGGTATGCACAATGGCTTTGCCTTCCAGCGGCATTACGGCAAGCTGGGCTGCAACCGCCGCAATATCATCGTCCGGCACCGTCAGCAGCACCAGATCGCTGCGGCGTACAACTTCCAGCGGATCGGTCACGGCAAGCGCTGAAACCGCGCCAGCGCAAACTTCAGCCGAACTGAATGAACGGCTGGACACGGCAGCAACCGTATAGCCGCGCGCGTACCACAAACGGCTAAGCGTTTGCCCTACCCGACCCGCGCCGATAAACCCTAATGTGGGGCGTGGCAGCATCTCAGACTCCAGGGGTGCCCAGTGGGGTGGCTGTTGGAATCGGTTCGCTGATGAAAATCGTGATCTCGCAGGATGCCCTTGCTGCATTCGCCGTGTCGAACACCACCACCCTGAAGCGATATTCTCCCGGCTCATAGAACGAAGGGATAAGCTGGCCAAGATCGCCCAACTCAGCTACCGGCTGTGTGCCGTCTACAGCCAGCGGCGCAAAGTTGCCAAAAGTCGAAGGCCCGTTCAATTCAAACTTATAAAACGCAAAGTCATCGGTTGTGGCGGTTCCGCGCACTACCAGCGGCTCAAACACGATCATGCCATTGCCGGGAATTTGCAGCGTAGCATTGGGCGTATCACAACCTACTGGCGGCGGCGAATTAGGGACAATTGTGCCGACGAAAGTTGGCGTTAGCGTCGGGGTCGGCAAAATCTGGTTCGCAGGGTTCACTTCGCCTAACTGAACGCCGCTGGAATCGATGCTAAACGCGCCTTCCAACGGCGCGGTAGTCGGCGTGCGGAATTCGCCGTCGCTTTGCACAATTGAAAGCACCGAAGGCACGCCAACTGTTTCGCGTATGGTTGGCGCAACCACAAACTGAATTGCGACCACAAACAGAACCGCCTCAACCAGAAACACCATAAAAGTGAGCGCGCTGGTGCGGACGGCGCGCGCCATCCCGCGTTCCAGCTCAAACTGCGTGCCGCGATAAGCCTGCTGCGCGCGGTTGAAACGCCAGAATTGCAGCACCAGCAGCGCGCCAAAAATGATGTACAGGCCGGTCGCCCACTGTTCAATCAGAAATACAACTGTTGCCATACCGGTATCGTTATGTGCTGGCCTGCGCGATTCGCTTCAAGACGCCGCGAATAATTGCGCTCATACGCGGCACAAGCAGTTTGCCCGCTTCAAGAACTTCTTCATGATTGGTATCCAGCGGCGTATCTATGGCATCAATACACTCGTTGGTGATCCCGGACATCGCCATCACCCTCATCCCTGCATGGCGGGCGGCAATCACTTCGTGAACGGTAGACATACCCACCGCATCCGCCCCTAACATGCGGATCATACGGATCTCCGCCGGAGTCTCAAACGTAGGGCCAGACAGGCACATATAAACGCCCTCATGGAAAGGCACGTCATTTTCTTGTGCCGCCTGCCACGCATAGCCGCGCAATTCACGATCATAGGTCTGCGACATGCCGGGAAACCGCGTGCCTAACGAATCGTCGTTTGGCCCCATTAAAGGATTGCTGCCGCTCATGCCAACAAAATTGATGTGGTCATTCAGCAGCATCACATCTGCCACCTTGTAGCCGGTGTTGATCCCTCCCGCAGCATTGGTCAAAATCAGCGTGTTCACGCCCAGATAGTGCATCACGCGCACCGGGAAAACGACCTGCTGCGGCGTGTAGCCTTCATAAAAGTGGGCGCGCCCGCGCTGAACCACCACCGGGCTGCCTTCCAACGTGCCGATGACCAGTTCACCGGCGTGGCCGTGTACCGTCGAAACCGGAAATTTTGGAATCTGGGCATAAGGAATACTTACGGCATTCTCGACGGCATCAGCCAGCCCGCCAAGGCCAGAGCCAAGCACGACCCCCACCTTTGCCGGAAAATCAGTGCGACTGCGAATAGCCTTTACAGCGGCCAGATAATCAGCGCGCTCAAACATATGCCTTCCTCCCGTTGCCAGAACAGCCTCATTATACTCTACGCAGCGTGGGAAGATATGGCCGTGCAGCCCGATTACCGGTTATAAAGGCTTATTCTAAGCCTGCGCGCTTGCGTTCATCCGCATAATCCTGCGGGGTATCCATATCCCGCAAAACGCTGTCGTTTTCGACGGTGACATACTGTATTTCAGAGGCGTGGCGGTTGATCACATCGCGGGCAGCAGCGCCTGCAGGCAGCGCCAGAATTTCCGGCCATAACTGCCGCGCAATCAACATGGGATGACCGCGCCGCATTTCAAAACTGGGGATCACAATCTGGCTGCCGCTCGCCATATAGGCCTGAATAATTTGAGCAGCAATCGGCGCTTGAATTTGCGGCTGATCGCCTAAGACGATCAAAGCCGCCGTAATATTCTCTGGCAGTCCGCGCAGCCCTACCTGCATTGAAAGCAGCATTTCGCCGTTAGCGTAATCAGCATTATGCGCGAACTGGACGCTAAAACCCTGGGCAGCCTGCTCAATTTGATCAGCCTGATGCCCCGTCACCACCACAATATGGGTTAAGCCAGCATTTTGAAGCTGATCCAGAATGTGCGCCAGCACGGTTCGATGCTGTTTCCAGGGCAGCAGGGCTTTGGTCGCGCCCATTCGCGAGCTTAAACCTGCCGCCAGCACCACCGCTGCAATCTGCGTATGTTCAAACTCCGCCAACGCCGTGCGCCCTTAAAGCTGCAACCACCCGATCCGGCACCAGCGGCAGGGCGTCTACCCATACGCCCGTCGCATCTTTGACGGCGGCGGCAATAGCCGGGCCAAGCGGGATGAAGGGCATTTCGGCCATACCCCGTGCGCCCCATGGGCCTATCGGGTCAGCATATTCAAGGATCACCGATTTCACTTCAATCGGAATATCCAGCACCGTCGGAATCAGATAGCTGGAAAGATACGGGTTGCGGATGCGGCCTTTGTCAGAAATCAGGTGTTCCATCACCGCATAGCCAAGCGCCTGAATAACCGCGCCCTCGATCTGCCCCTGCACCAACTGCGGGTTGATCGCTTTGCCTACATCGTCAGCGCTGACGACGCGGCGCACATAAATGTGACCGGTATCAATATCTACTTCCACCTCTACCGCTTGCGCCACGTACCCATAAGCAAAGTTCGGCTCAGATTTTCCGGTCATCGGGTCATACATCGTGGTTTTTGGCGGGCGGTACTGGTAGGTTACCTTTGCCGGGCGTTCCTCAGCTTTCCACGCTTCAAGCGCGCGTTCAGCTGCGCCCTTGATGGCATTTCCAGCCATGAAAGTCATGCGCGAAGCTGAAGCGCTGCCAGCGGTCTGCGTTTCAGCCGTATCATGCGTTAACAAACGCACCCGCTTCAACGGCACGCCAACTGCTTCCGCCGCCATCTGCGCCATCACCGTATGCGCACCCTGCCCCACATCCGCGCCGCCGTGACGCACAATGACCTGTTCAATTTCAACCGCGCCGAATAATTCAACCGTTGCCCAGCTTTGCTCTGGAAAGCCGAAGCTATAGCCGACATTTTTATAGCCGCAGGCGAAGCCGATGCCACGCCGAAGTGAAGGGTTAGCGGGCTGTTCAAGCTGCGCCTGTGCCCATCCGCCATTCTCTGCTTTCCAGTAGCTTTCCAACGCGGCCTTTTCGATCACGCGGGGCATACTCACGCCAGCAGGCAGCGGCGTGCCCACCGAAGTGATGCTGCCCTCATCAATGCTGTTCATCAACCGAATAGTAATCGGATCAATGCCCAATTCATCGGCAAGCCGGTTCATCATGCCTTCAGCAGCAAAAGCCGCCTGTGGCGCGCCAAAGCCGCGAAACGCCCCCGTACAGATATTGTTGGTGAGCACGGCATAGGTATCAACATGGCAGTTATCTACAACATACGGGCCAGTTGCCATCAAATTGGCGTTAGCAAGCACTTTTGTTGAAGTGTAGTTGTAAGGGCCAGCGTCACCGATGATACGCGCCTGAATGGCTACGAGCTTACCCTCGCGAGTGGCGCCCCATTTCGCATGTACGTTAACCGGATGGCGCTTATGATGATAATGAATCGATTCTTCGCGGCTCCAGATAGTTTTTACCGGGCGCTGCAGCTTGTAAGCAGCCAGCGCCAGCACTATTTGCACGCTCATATCTTCGCGGCCGCCAAACGCCCCGCCAATCGCTGGATAAATAACCCGTACCTGTTCCTCAGGCAGGGCTAAGGCGTGGGCAATCAATCCCTGATCTTCATGTGTCCACTGCCCGGCGACGACTACCGTCACCCGGCCTTCTTCATCAAGATAGCCAACTCCGGCTTCTGGTTGTAAGAAAGCGTGTTCCTGATAGCCAGTTTCGTAGTCGCCTTCAATGATCACATCGGCTTTGGCAAAGCCATCATCAATATCGCCATGCCGGATACGGTAATGCACCAGAATGTTGTTCGGATTGCCCTCGCGGATGAGCGGTGCGCCATCTTTGATAGCTTCTTCCATGTCAAACACGGCGGGCAAGTCTTCGTATTCAATCTTGATCAGGCGTACACCTTCCGCGGCAATAGCTTCGTTATCAGCCACGACCAGCGCTACCATATCCATATAGCAGCGCACGCGATCATCGCCGGGAATACTGCTGTGACTGCCTGGGCCGCACAAAACCGGTTGATCCTTCGCCATCAGGCCGTATTCATTGACCGGCACGTCCTGTGCTGTAAACACCCGATGAACGCCGGGCAGCGCTTCCGCCGCCGAAGTGTCAATCGAGAGAATACGCGCGTGGGGGCGATCGCTAAAGCGGATTTTCATCCAAAGCTGATCCGGCATATCAATATCGCCGGGATAAGGCGCCGCGCCGGTCACTTTCGCGACGGCGTCCGTCCGTTTGATGTTCTGACCAATTGAAACGCTGTTCTTCTCGTTATTCATCTGCTTATAAATCCGGAAATGTCAGGCGAGATGTGGCATCACACCATTAGCCTCAGTGGCGTGTCGCTCATATTTGAGCCGCTGCGTCTCTCGCTCAAAAATACGCTGAAGAATAGCAACCGCCGAAGCATAGGTTGCGTCAATGCCAGTATAGCTCAGGTTGCCCGCCCCAAGGTTATGTCCTTTGGTAAACGGGGTATCTGAAGCATAGTGCAGAAACCCGATATCAAATGGCGCGGCATACAGGTTCACGATCTCATTTTGGGGGTGGCGGCGCGGGCGCACAGCTTCAAACACGGCTGAAAGATACGGCCCGGCTTCCATCTCGATCACGGTATAGCCTTCACGGTAAAACACTTCCATGTAACGCGGGTTTTGCAGGAAAGTTCCCGGCGCGCTAATCGCTTTTTGATTATCCAGCACCATGCTATAGGTCAAATTCGGGGCGACGCGCTGCGCGGAAAAGCAGTTTTCAAACATGTAGGTATTCTGCGAGTGTTCATCATGCACCACATTACAGATCACCACATCGCCAATACGCCCATTCAATGTGGCAGCCTTGCCCATCACGTACACACCTAGCAAATGAGCCGCGCGCTCGGTCAGGCGGGTTAAGAGTTCATACGCCGCCAGCCCCAACGGATAATCCACATTCACGATAACCGCGTCGCTGGCGGCGAGAATTTCAGGATCAATGCTTGTGAGCGTGCGCGGATCGATCCAGTCCGCGCGCAGGCGGTTAACTTCTATAATCTGCGTTTCAAGGTCAGACCCGTGATGGCTGGGGACGCGCTGAATACCCAATGCCTGTTCAGAATCATGGTATCGCGCCCGCGCCGCAGGGTCGCCATCGCTCAGATATTTTTTCAGCACGTAATACAGGAAATTATTCTTATGGGTTGCCCCGCCATCCGCCTGAATTTCGCGGTATTCACGGAGCAGGTCTTCGTGGCCGCGTCCCTCAATGTAGGCGATGAGTTCCGGCTCTTCGCGCAAGGCAAAACCCGTCATCAGATTAGTTAACGAATGGGTATTTGACGACACGAAATAGATCGGGCGGTCTTCAAGATCAACTGGCGGATCGGTGTGCTTGCGCAGATAAGAATTCAGGTCATCCCACCAGTAGGCGGTAGCGCGGCGGTAATCTGCCAGTGAACCTGCGATCTGGCGCAAGCGATCTGCTTTTTATGCGCCGCCATCTTGCTCAAAATAGGAAGCAAGTGTTTGCCCCATACAATTTCGAGGCGTCTGAGATCATCTTCGTCAACCTGCAAAATACCCGCTAATGCCGCGCGGCGAGTCTCGTTTAAGGGTTCGGCGTTTTCTATATGCTGGCTCAGGAATGTTCGCGCGCCGGGGGATTGCAGCAGCAGGTGAAGCTTATTCCATTCAATCTGGTAAGCGGTCAGCATCGGGATCAGATCGTCAATATCAGAACGGCTGGCGATAAATACCGCCAGCGTATGCTGTCCGTCAAAATGCATTCGCCGCCTGCGAACCGGCGCATATACCTGTTCCCAGTCATTAACCGGGTAGCGTGCGTCAAGGAATGATTTTTCGATTTGCCCTAAAACGACATAATTCACATCAACGATGCAGGCCGGCAAACGCAGGCTGGTATAGATAATCGCTGAAATATCAGGCAGCGGGCTGCGCGCTTTAACATGCAATGAGCTTTCCATCGCCATGTGCGCTTCAACCAGCGTTTCCAGTTGAATGGTGTGGGTAGAACGCAGCAGCGAATAATACGTTCGCATGTACAGTTCAATTTCTTCACTGCCCGTTTTTGGAACTGTACGATCCATCTATACCCCTTCGCGCTCAGGATGCCGTAATGTATCTGATGCTAGTTCCGGCGTACATCTTTCATCTCGCGGTTGATCCTACGCTGGCGCAGGCGATCCATCTTCTTCTGTTCCTGCATCTGAACGCGCTCTTTCGCCAGATCAGATTCTTTGACGTTGATGGCGCGTTTGGGCGCGAACAAAGCTACAATAAGCGCCGTGAACGCCCCCAGCACAAGGAAAATCAACACGGTGAAAAGCAGATGTACGGTTTGCGGGTTTGTTCCCCGCGTTGTAAATCCGCGAAAATTGGCTTTACAGAACTCGATTACGGCAGGCGCTACCGCGTAAGAGATGATCAGCAGCGCAATGATCAGTACAAATCCGAGTACAGGCCATAATCCGCGTTTCTTCCTCTTTTCAGAAATAGTAACCTGGCTGGTCATGAACCTACCTCCTCACGCTTTTGAGCGGCATCTATCAAGGCATTGACGATTGGATAATAGCCTGTGCAGCGACATAAGTTTCCAGTGATGCTTTGCTCAGCTTCTTCACGAGTGGGGTTCGGGCATTCTTCCAGCAGCTTAGCCCCTGCCATCAAAAAGCCGGGCGTGCAATAACCACACTGTACGGCGGCATGTTCAATAAAAGACTGCTGTACCGGGTGCAGTTCGCCTGCTTCAGCCAAGCCCTCAACCGTGACAATCTCGGCGCCATGCGCGCGCGGCGCTGGCACCATGCAAGACATCACGGCTGTGCCATCAAGGAATACGGTGCAGGCGCCACACTCACCTTCAGCGCAGCCCTCTTTGGTGCCCGGCATTCCGGCATCCTCACGCAGAAATCGCAGCAAAGTTTTACCTTGCCCGCCAGCGATCTCGCGGCGTTCACCGTTGATAGTCGTCACAATCGGATCACGTTCAGAATGACTATACGAACCATTCCCCAAAGCTGGCGGATGGCCTTTTGAAGCGCCCCATAACATCGGCGGATGCTCAGGAATTTGCGGAACGGCGTTACTCGCCACCATTTGCAGCGCGCGCGCCGTCAGAATACGGATCATCTCGCTGCGATATGCCGCCGTTGAGCGCACATCATCTATCGGGTTGGGGATAGAGCCAGCGAGAACTGCGGCCTCTCGTATCGTCTCTTTGGTTAGCGCCTTTCCAGCCAGATAATTTTCGACTTCTGGCAGGCGGATGATGGTAGGGGCAACGCTGCCCATTGCGATGCGGGCGCGGGTCACTATCTCGCCGTCAAATTCAACAATCACAGCAATATCAACGACGCTGATCGCCTGCGCGCGGCGTAAGCCTAATTTCAGAAATACGCCGCGTTCATTCGGCTTCAACGCCGAAAAACTGATTTCACGAAGCAGTTCATCTGGCTGCATCACCGTGCGCCGCAAGCCAGCATAAAATTCTCTCAGGGGAACAGTTCGGGTGCCGCGCGCTGATTGCAGCGTGACAGCCGCATCCATCGCCATTAAGGGGGTGATCGTGTCATTTGCCGGAGAAGCAGTGATCAAATTCCCGGCAACTGTGCCCCGGTTGCGTATCTGTGGCGCGCCTACTTCCCAGCAGGCCTGCGCCAATGGCAGAGCCTTATCACGAATCAAGGCGCTGTCTACAACCTGATTGTGAAGCACCAGCGGCCCTAAGGTAATTCGTCCATCCATTTCTCGAATCTCGGATAGACCTGCTGCGCGGGTGATATCAATGACCGTTTCGATGCCCTTGCGCTGGCCGCGCTCAATTTCCAGCAGCAAATCGGTGCCACCGGCAATAATTCGCGCCGACGCGCCATGCTCCGCCAGCAGTTGGGCGGCTTCGTCAAGGGATGTAACGCTTACGTAAGATTTCCACATCATGAATCCATAACCTGTATTGTTCACACTATAACGCGAGGATAGCATAAACGTGCTTTAAATTTCCTGCTGATTGCGCGGTTCAATCTCAAGCACTTTGAAAGGATAAACATTCATCACGCAGGTTTCACGGTATTGGGTTTCAGTTTCAGCGCGACTATCGTAATTATGCACATGACCATGTAATAAGTAACGGGGTTGGAACCAATTCATAAAGCGCAGAAACGATTTAAAGCCAGTATGCGGCTTATCTGGCAAGTCATGGATGCCGCGCGGCGGGCTGTGAGTCACAAAAATATCGATCTTCCGCCCCTGCGCCTCGCTCATTTTAATCGGTACGGCCAGGCACGTCACCGCCCACGACATCTCATTTTCAGTATACTGAATCGGCGCATCGTTGTAGCGTATTGATCCTTCCAAACCAACAAAGGTGATGCCCTTATAGGTGAGGATGCGGCGATGAAGATCGTCACCACCGGGCGGCCTTTCGCTGTACATCGTGTCGTGGTTGCCCCGCACATAATACAACGGCACGCTCAAAACCGAAGTGATGAAATCAAGATATGCAGACGATAGATCGCCACAACTGACGACCAGATCAATATCGTGGTAGCGCCTGCGTAAATGTGCAGCATTTTCAAGCTGTGTTGTGGCTAAATCGCTTACGCAAAGAATCTTCACACTGAAGTCCAGGTATTTTAACCAACCGCATTATAGCGCGTGCGGATTCTATTGATAAAGCAGCGGCCTTAGCGCTTGATACCGCGCCGCTGTATGAGGCTCACACGATGCGGTTAATCAATAATTCTATCTTCGCATCCAGAATCAAAACGGGCGCGTTTAGTAAACGCGCCCGTCGCATTATTTAGCTGACTGCTTCGTTGCTTCCAGCGGGGTTATCGCCATTCACGGCAGCTTCCTCGCCCTCGCCTTCCAATTCAGGCGATCCATCCATGATCGCGATGCCAGAGATGAAATCGTCATTGTTCAAGTCCATTAAGCGCACGCCTATCGCGTTACGCCCGGTCTGGCGAATCTCATCCAGGCGCGTTCTCAAAACGATGCCATTTTGCGTGAGTACCAGAATATCGTTGACCGGATTCACACAGCGCATGGCGATAATCGGGCCAGTACGTTCATCCCGCGAGATGGTCATAATACCGCTGCCATAACGCCCCTGCGAACGGTAGGCTTCGATAGGTGTGCGTTTGCTGTAGCCGTTGGTAGTCACCACCAGCACTTCGGTATCCAGCGCCCGCACCACATCCATGCCAGCGACCAGATCGCCTTCCTGCAAGCGAATAGAATTCACGCCAGCGGCAGGGCGCCCCATTGACCGCACCTGCTTTTCGTTGAAACGGATGCTCTGCCCGCCTTCGGTGACGATGATCACGTCCTGATCGCCATCCGTATATTTAACCCAGTTAAGATAGTCGCCATCTTCAAGCGTGATCGCGATCAAACCGCTGGGGCGAACCGCTTCAAATTCTTGCAGTTTCACACGTTTGATGCGGCCATTGCGGGTTGCCAGTACGAAGTAGCCGCCTTCAATATCGAAACGCTCTACAGGTACAACTGCGGTAATGCGCTCATTGGGCGTCAGGGCAAGCAAGGTCTGGATCAGCGTTCCTCTGCTGGCGCGGCCCGCTTCTGGCAAATCATACCCACGGCGCACGCTGTACACCTTGCCGTGATCTGTGAAAAAGAGGATGGTGTCATGGCTGCTGGCGGCTACCAGTGCCTCAGGCCCATCTTCTTCCCGCATTTGCACGCCTTTAACGCCCTTACCGCCGCGCCGTTGAGCGCGATAAGCGCTGGCATTCACGCGCTTGACGTACCCTTGCTGGGTGAGCAGAATCACCACCTGCTCGCGTGGGTGCAAATCATCTTCGTCAATATCAGCGGCGATGCTGTAATCCACATGTGTACGGCGCTCATCCCCGAATTTATCAGCAAGATCCTGAATATCTTCGCGGATCAGCGCGAGAATTTTATGCGGTGAATTCAGCAGGTCTTCAAGGTAGCCAATACGCGCCATCACCTCGTCAAATTCCTGCTGTAGTTTGACCTGTTCCAGAGCCGCCAAACGGCGAAGCTGCATTTCCAGAATGGCATTCGCCTGCGCCTCGCTCAAATCAAACCGCGTCATCAATTGAGTACGCGCCGCGTCCGCATCGTCAGAACTGCGGATAGTCTGGATGATCGCATCAAGGCTCGAAAGCGCCTTGAGCAAGCCCTCAAGAATGTGCGCCCGTGCGCGCCGCTTCTCAAGTTCAAATTCGGAACGGCGGCGAATCACATCATAGCGATGCTCAATGTAAATCTGAAGCATACGCTTCAGGCTGAGCAAGCGCGGTTCGCCATTCACCAACGCCAGCATTTGAATGCTAAACGTGCTTTGAAGCTGGGTGTATTTGTAAAGCTGGTTTAGCACTTTAAGCGGCTGCGAGCCTTGCTTAAGCTCAAGCACCAGGCGCATACCGTGACGGTCACTCTCGTCGCGCAAATCGCTAATCAACGAGAGGCGGCCTTCACGAACAAGCGCAATAATACGCTCGATGATCGCCGTCTTGCTAACCTGATAAGGAATTTCGGTAACGATAATACGATGGCGGCCGGTGCGCGTCTCTTCAATGTCGGCTTTAGCGCGCACAATCACCCGGCCCCGCCCTGTGGCATAGGCTTCCTTCATTTCATTTCCGGCAGCCACAATCGCGCCGGTTGGAAAATCTGGCCCGGTCACAAACTGGCACAGATCATCAACGGTGATGTCTTCAAAGGCATCATAATTGTCAATGATATAGGCAATGGCGTTTGCCAGTTCGCGCAGGTTGTGCGGGGGGATATTGGTCGCCATACCCACCGCAATACCGCTTGCCCCGTTCAAGAGCATGTTTGGCAAACGGGCAGGCATCACCGAGGGTTCGGTAGTCGTGCCGTCATAATTGTCAACGAAATCAACCGTGTTCATGTCGATGTCGATGAGCATTTCTTCGCAAATACGGGCCATGCGCGCTTCGGTGTATCGCATGGCTGCGGGGCTATCGCCGTCCACGCTGCCGAAGTTGCCCTGACCATCTACAAGCGGGTAACGCAGCGAAAAGTCCTGCGCCATGCGCGCCATAGAGTCGTATACCGCGCTGTCGCCATGCGGGTGATATTTACCCAACACGTCGCCAACGATACGTGCGCTTTTCCGGTACTGGGTATTCGAGCGAATGCCCATGTCGTACATTGAATACAAAATACGCCGGTGAACAGGCTTTAGCCCGTCCCGCGCGTCCGGAAGCGCACGCGCCACAATCACGCTCATCGCGTAATCGAGATAGCTGCCGCGCATTTCCTCATTAATATTGATCGGGCGAATTTGGCCGATTGAGTCCATTGTCATCACAGGTTCCCGCTCCAATACCCCACAATTATACCTTAACGGATGCCAATTAGCCAGCGCCGTCTTTGAAACAAATGTGCTATATTTCAGCAAAAAACAGGGCGCTTTGAGGGCGCCCGGCGCGTATTATTCGGATTATTACCATTCCCCTACGAGTCACATGCGAAATGTTCCGTAATGTGGGGTGTCTTCTGCCGCCCAATCGCGGTTGTAGCACATCGAAAGCCCGACGCTAAGCGCCATGCGGGTATCCCGTGGATCAATCAGCCCGTCATCCCAGATGCGCGCAGTTGCAAAATACGGATCGCTTTCCTGCTCAAACTTCTGGCGGGTCATCGCTTTCATCACTTCGACTGCGGCGCCATCTGGCTGCTCGCCGCGCTTCCGTGCTGCTTCTTCACTAATGATGCCCAGTACGCCTGCCGCCTGTTCCGCGCCCATCACCGCGATCCGGCTGGTAGGCCACGCCAGCAGCAGTCGCGGATCATATGCGCGGCCACACATCGCATAGTTACCTGCCCCATATGATCCGCCAATCAAAACTGTGAATTGCGGAACGCTGCTGTTAGCCACTGCGTTGATCATCTTGGAGCCATTTTTAACGATGCCTTCGCGCTCAGCTTTGCTGCCGACCATGAAACCGGTGATGTTTTGCAGGTAGATCAGCGGGGTGCGCGATTGGTTGCAGAGTTGAATGAACTGCGCGGCTTTATTCGCGCTTTCCGAAAACAACACCCCGTTATTCGCCAGAATGCCAACCGGAAAGCCGTTTATATAGGCGTGAACGCATACCAATGTGCCGCCATACTCCGGCTTAAATTCCAGCCAGCGCGAGCCATCTACGATCCGCGCCAATACCTCGCGCATATCCAGCGGCTGGCGAATAGTATCTACCGGCACAATGCCGAGCAGCTCATCAGGATCGTAGTGTGGTGGCTCTGGCGCAATCTGATTGGGCGGAAGCGCTTTCGCCCAGTTCAAGCGCCCAACAATTTCACGGCCAATTCGGATTGCATCGGCATCGTTTTCAGCAAGGTAATCTGCCAGGCCTGAAACCTGCGCGTGCATCTCTGCCCCACCCAGCGTTTCTTCGTCTACCGCTTCGCCAGTTGCCATTTTCACCAGCGGCGGGCCGCCAAGAAACGCCAGCGCCTGATTGCGCACAAACACCGTGTAATCGCTTAAGCCAGGCACATAAGCGCCGCCAGCCGTGCTGTTCCCAAATACCAGCGCAATTTGCGGAATACCCTGCGCGCTCATTCGCGCCTGATTGGCAAAAGTGCGCCCGCCCTGCACAAATAATTCTGCCTGATGCGGCAGGTTTGCCCCGCCCGATTCCACCAGATAAATGCATGGCAACCGGTTCTGCCGGGCAATTTCCTGCGCCCGCAGCATCTTTTCAACCGTGATCGGGTATGAAGTGCCGCCTTTAACCGTCGCTTCGTTCGCCCCGATCATGCACTCTACGCCGTTAACCATGCCAATCCCGTTAAGCGTGCCTGCGGCGGGGCTTTCATCGTTGTACATGCCCCATGCGGCTAACGGGCTAAGTTCCAGAAAGGGTGTGCCCGGATCCAGCAGCAGTTCAATGCGTTCTCGTGGCAGCAGCTTTCCGGCCTCAACATGCTTGCGTACCGCCCGTTCGCTGCCGCCTGCGCGTACTTTCGCCAGCCTTTCGGCAAGTTGTTCTGTTAGCGCGTTGTTGTGGGCATAATTGGCCTGAAAATCACTGCTGCGGGCATCAATATTTGATCGAAAAAAATCCGGCATTCTAAAAACCTGGTTTTATTCATCTGAGATCGTCAAAGCATAACTTACCCGGATCAAGGCAGTCAAAAGATAGGATATTTACACTACACCAAACCATTGACACCTATGATAGACTCATAACCATTGGGTCAAACTGACTAACACCCAACAGGAAGTCGCGAACCCAAACTATGATCAGAATTCATCCGGCGTTCTCAATCATCATCGTCTTCAACGCCTTGATCAACTTCGCATCAAAGCCCATGCCCCCTCCATTTCACAGAACACCTTAAACGACTATCCAGGTGAATACGGGCTGTTTGCCCATTTTTGAGTTCGGCGTTTTGCGTTTGAACTGTTTGCGCTTGCGGGGGCGCTGTGGGGGAGTAATATGACAAGCTATACCAATATCAAAGAATTTCTACTTGGCAGGCGTCTGGACAGCGGAGAAGCTGCCCACCAGAGCCTGAGTAAGCCAGTGGGTCTGGCAGTATTTGCATCAGACGCATTATCTTCAACCGCCTACGCGACTGAAGAAATTCTGCTCATCCTTTCAATGGCGGTGAGCGGCGGCGCGTTGATGTGGCAAACAGACGGCACGATTTTAGGGTTATCCTGGCCGGTTGCCATCGCCATCGCCATTTTGCTGTTCATCGTCACCATTTCATACCGGCAAACAATTTTCGCTTACCCGAACGGTGGCGGCGCTTACATCGTCGCTCGCGATAATCTTGGCGAAACCGTAGCGCAGGTTGCCGGCGCCGCGCTTCTAACCGACTATATTCTGACTGTTGCCGTGAGCATCTCATCCGGCACGGCGCAGATTATTTCCGCATTTCCAGAGCTGAATCAATTCCGTGTACCGATGGCGGTAGTGGTGATCGCCATCATCACCTTCTTGAATTTACGCGGCGTTAAGGAAAGTGGACGTATCTTCGCCGTCCCGACCTATTTCTTTGTCGGCATGATGTTCTTCACGCTGATAGTTGGTTTCATACGCCATTTAACTGGCACCTTACCGCAGGTGCAAGGTGTAGAAGTATTAGAGCATCAAGTTCTGGAGCCGTTGGGGTTATTCCTGATCCTGCGCGCTTTCTCATCTGGCTGTACCGCGCTCACCGGCATTGAAGCCATTTCTAACGGCATCACCGCCTTTAAAGAGCCGCGCAGCCGTAACGCAGCCACAACGCTGATGTGGATGAGCAGCATCCTGATCGTCCTATTTCTGGGCATCACCTTCCTCTCAAACCAGATTCACGCCATCCCCAGCCACGACGAAACCGTCATTTCGCAGCTTGGGCGCACGGTTTTCGGCAATGGAAGCATCTTCTATTACCTTGTACTTGCAGGCACAGCCTTAATCCTGCTTTTAGCCGCAAATACCAGTTTTGCAGACTTCCCCCGTCTGGCCGCATTACAGGCCGGGGATGGTTTCCTGCCGCGCCAGCTCACCTATCGTGGCGGACGCCTTGTATTTTCATGGGGCATTCTGGTACTGGCTGTATTCGCGTCAATTTTAGTGATCCTGGCTGATGCGCGCACCAGCGCATTGATCCCGCTCTACGCGGTTGGCGTATTCTTAAGTTTCACCATCTCGCAAGTAGGCATGGTGAAGCATATGAATCTGGTTGGAAAGCTCAAGCCGGGAGAAACCCACGATGGGTTGGAAACCACCATTCATTACGATCCCCGCTGGCGGCTGAAGCAGGTCATTAGCGCAATTGGCGCAGTCTGCACCTTCATCGTGATGATCGTGTTCGCGGTCACCAAGTTCACGAGCGGGGCGTGGTTTGTTGTCGTGTTAATTCCGGCGCTGGTCTTCTTCTTCTTCCGAATCCACCACCACTACAAAGAAGTGGCTCGCGCGTTGAGTCTGCGCTATACGCCGGTAGATACCGAGAGACGCCACGTTGAAACGCTCATTTTGGTGGACAAAGTTCATGCGGAAACAGCCCGCCTGGTCAATTTCGCCAAGTCGCTGAATCACCCCTGGCACGCAATTCATATCGGCATAAATCCGGAATACGCCCAGCGGGTGAATCGAGAATGGAAAGAGCGTTTTGGCGATGAAGCTGAGTTGGTTGTCATCCCCTCCCCATTCCGCTTGCTAGCCGAACCACTTGAGGAATATATCGAAAGCCGGCAGGCTGCTGATCCGACAGGCTATGTGCATGTAATCATGGGGCATCTGGCGATGGACACTTACTGGGAGCAGGCGCTGCATTCCAACAGCGCATTCCTGTTCAATCTGGTTCTAAGCCGGCTGGATCGCGTCGTAGTCACCACCGTACCTTATCAAATCCATCATCGCGCTGATGGCAAAGGCTATGAAACCGGAGAGTATCAAAAAGTGGAAATCCCGGTTGCTACTGGCTTTCAACCGACTGAGCCTAATCGCCTGGCATGGGTTCACAAACAGGATGCGCCCGCGCACACAGCAGATGCGCCGGAAGCCAGCGAACCTGATAACCAAACGTGAGCTTCATAGGCGCGCGGCATAATTGGCACTAATTGAACAAAAACGGGAGATGCATGTCTCCCGTTTTTATGGCGCAGCTTCAGCTTCCAGTGAGCTGGATTCCATTGTCCCTAAGGGAAGGCGCACAAAAAACTTTGAACCTTCGCCTAAACGGCTTTCAACGCCAATTTGCCCGCGATGAATTTCAACCAGCCTTTTCACGATAGCCAGCCCCAGCCCTGTACCTTCGATATTCTCGGTTTCCGGGCGGCGCACGCGATAAAAACGGTCAAAGATTCGCGCTTGATCTTCCGGGCTAATCCCAAGCCCCGTGTCATTGATAGTCACCAACACCGCTTCCCCGCTCTTTTCGGCTTTGATGGACACTTTGCCTTCAGGCGGCGTGTATTTCACGGCGTTACCGATCAGGTTTGAAAACACCTGATTGATCGAAGTCAGATCGCCTGAAAGGCATAGATCATCAGGGGTGACGCTGAAATTAAGCGTGATCATTTTCGCATCGGCAGCGCCCCGAATATCATCAACACAGCGCTGCAAAAGCGGCTTCACTTCCAACGCTTTCACGTTGAGTTGAATGCCTGACTCAATCTTGGCAAGGTTGAGCAGGTCGTCAATCAAACCGCGCATATTGCCAATGGAACGCTGGGCGCTGCGCACATATTCCAGCGGGCGACCTTCCAATGGTTGGGTCATTTGCAGCAGTTCCAGATAGCCGTTCATCACGGTCAGCGGTTGTTTCAAGTCATGCGATACGGTGGAGATCAGCTCGTTCTTGAGTTGGTCTGTTTCTTTCAGCGAAGTGATGTCTTGCAGAACCAGAATACGCCCAATATTTGCATGCCACGAAAGCTGCGCGTTATAAGCGCGTCCGTTTGGCATGACCACTTCTTCAATGATTGGCTGATGATAGGGGCGAGACTTGTTGTAAACATCCAGCAGCGTGGTATCTGACAGCACCTCTTCAGCAGGCTTGCCTTCGTACTTCCCATCAGCGTACAGGCGCAGTACCGGAATGGCCGACTGATTCATCAGCAAAACATTGTTGTTTTCGTCAAACACGATTACCACATCGCCAATGTTCGAGACAATGCGCGAAAGTTTCTCGCGTTCGCTGGTTGTTTCGGCAAACAGCCGGGCGTTATCCATAGCGTTTCCGGCACGCGCGGCCAGCCGTTCCAGAAAAGTCATATGATCGTCGGTATAGTGATTCAGTTTGCGGCTCTCTACCGAAATAACAGCGATCACACGATCTTCTTTATTCACGGGCACTGATAGATGAGAGCGGATTTGCGCGGCTACTGGCATGTAATCTGGATCGCTGGCGACATCAGGAATGTTATCTGAACGGCCAGAATTGGCGACTCGCCGCGCGATGCCGCCCCGTGATGCGTTACGCATCATGGCACGTGTTTCTACTGCCCCTTCATACCCCAGTTCTGAAACAAACCGCAGCGCGTTGGTCGCCTCATCAAACGTGGCAATGGTTCCCGCCTGCGAGCCGGTATAACGCATCGCCCAGTCCAGCGTCATCTCATACACATGATCTGGCTCAATCTGCTCGCTAAGCTCAAGGTCTATACGCTGCAAAATCGCCAGTTCATTCATACGCGCATTTAGCCCGGAAACGGCCTGCGAGTGCAGCCGAGAATTTCGGAGCGCGATACCTGCCCCCGCGCTAAATGTGCTCAGCCAGTCCTGCTGCGTTGGCGATAGCGGTGTGTCCAATTCAACCAGCACGGCCGCAGTAAGTTGATCGCCTACATAAGCCGAAGCCCCAGCCCACTTTTTCCATTGCAGGGCTTCAATCAGCGGCTTAAGCGCAGGCGTAGCCTCATCCGCGATATACAGCTTCCTATTTTTCCATGCCGCTAGCGCGGGATCATCAGCATCGTTTACGCCAAAGCCAACCGTCTCTCGCAGCGGCTGAATTGAGCTGGTGGTATAGCCGGTAATGGCAAAAGGCCGAAGAATTGGAGGGCTTCCCGCGGAGAGTGTTTCCAGAAACAGAACCGCTGCCGATTTTGCGCCAGTATTTGCAATTGCTTCTCGTAGTAATTCTTGCAACAGCGCTTCAAAATCGAGAACGGCCGCGAGTTTGAGTTGTAGCTGCGCCAGCGCCTGCCAGTTGACCTCAGTCTTGGCCTCAGCAGGGATCACTTGAGGTTGTTCCAAATCTGCCATAGAGCTTCCACGAAACTTGGCGCTAATAAAAATGAATAGTTTCCAATATGCCGATTATAAACGGCATAACCAAAGATGCTACATTTTTTCATGCTCCCGCCCCGTATCGCTAGCGCAGTTTGTCCTTCATTGGAGGGGCATATCAATTGTTCGAGCCTGAAAACTCATGTATGATTTGCTTAAACTTATCAGCGCCGGAGCACGGGTGATGAGCCTGAACGACGTTTCCGCCCGTTTCAAAAGCCAGCAATCTGAATCTTCATCACAAAATTCTGCCTCATTTTTAAGTGAGGCCGCTGCCGCTGAGTCATTCCGCATTCGCGCCCGCATGATCGGGGTGCTTATTCGTGATGCGCGCTTGAACGCTGGCCGAACACTGGAAGATTGCGCTGCGGTACTACAACTTGAACCGCACCAGATTGAAAGCTGGGAATGGGGCGAAATTGCCCCCAGTTTGCCGGAGCTTGAGCTGCTGGCTAACTATCTTGGCGTGCCAGTCAGCCAATTTTGGAGCACGCGAACCCTGCAATCTGAGCATCACGATGCAGCCCGCACTCAGGATGAATATCTGGCGCTGCGCAACCACATGATCGGGGCGCTGCTGCGCCATGCGCGCGAACAAGCCGGATTATCGTTACAGGATATTGCCCACCGCGCAAATCTGGACGCGGGAGTCATTGAGCGTTATGAATTGGGCGAGCTTCCGCTGCCAATGCACGAACTGACAGTGCTTGCCAACGCCGTAAATAAAAATCTGGACTATTTTCTGGAAAGCAGCAGCCATATTGGTGAGCTTTTGGCGCTGCGCGAGAAGTGGAAGCACTTTGCCGAGCTTCCCGACGAGATTCAAGAATTTGCAGCCAACCCGCTGAACATCGGTTTTATTGAAATCGCCGCGCTGCTCAGCACCATGCCAACTGACCGCTTGCGCCGTATTGGCGAAAGCGTCCTCAACATAACCATGTAACCATTAGCAGGAGTCAATTCCCGTGAGCAGCGCACAAGACTTACAGGAACAGGGTATCAAGCAGTTTCAGCAAAAGGAATTTGAGGAAGCCGCGCGCCTCTTTCAGGAAGCGCACAGCGCCTACGAAGCTGCGGGGCAGCGCGATTTAGCCGCTGAAATGCAGGTCAATCTGGGGCTAACCCGCCGCTCAATGGGCGCGAATCAGGACGCGCTTGACCTGATGGGGCAGGCGTTAGCCGTATTCACCGAGCTGGACGACCAGAAACGCCGGGCGATGGTGCTTGGCAATATGGGCGGCGTATATGTAGCACTAGGCGATAAAGAGCAGGCCGCCGAAACGTATCGGGAAGCTGCCGATATTTTTGAAGAACTGGGCGAAAAGAAATTGCATGGCGAAACGCTGCTGGCGATTGCCAATTTGCAAATGAGCAATCGAAAAGTAGGCGAAGCCGCCGCAACTTACGAAGCGGGCTTAAGCGAATTGGACAATTTGAGCGTTAGCCAGAAGATGATAAAAGGGCTAATCGGCTTCAAAAACAGCTTGATGGGTGGCGGCAAACCTGCCGTTGAATCTGGTCAGGAAAACGAAAACAGCTAGTCGTAGCCGTAGCTTCCCTGTACACTAGCTGTATGAACCCTTCAGAATCGTTATGGGCAAAACGGCGGTTGCTCTTGCAAGCCGCCCTCTTTTTGTTCATTGCCAGCGTGTATTTGCTAACCTATAGCAGCCGTATTGAATCGGGCGACGCGCTGCGGCTATATGATGGGCTAAGCAGCCTCATCGAGCATGGCGATGCCCTGCTTGACTTAGCAGTTGAGCAGTTTCCCCCTGACACCTTCCATCCTGATGACCCTCTCCCGCTGCCCGCCGTCGCCACCGAACCTGCGCAAATGATCGCGGCGGCGCCATTGTTTCTTATCGCTAAATTTGCCCCCGGCCTTGGGCTGGTTCACACCGTCTGGCTGTTCAATATCATCATCTGCGCGCTCACCTGCTGCCTCTTTTTCAGCTTTGCGCTGGCGCTCGGTTTCAGTGAAAAGGCAGCGTTAGCCGCTTCAGTGGCGCTGGGATTGGGAACTATCCTCTGGGTGTACAGCGCCACTTTTTTCCGCGAGCCGCTGATGGGTTTACTCATTCTCTGGGTCGCCTTTTGTCTGGAACGGTGGCGGGCTTCTGTTTTTCGCGCGTGGCTGTGGATTATCTTCGCGCTCATCGGGCTGGCGGGGCTGGCGCTGACCAAAGCGTCTGCGCTGGCAGCACTACCCGCTTTGGCAATCGTCGCCCTGCCCTCGCCACAGCAGTTCAGGGAAAGCCGGGCATGGCGCGCGCTGGTCATTGTCTTTGCTCTACTCGGTGGGGTTGCGGCGCTGTACCTGTTTCTCGGCTATTTTGACGCGATCCCTGAGTTCGCTTCCAGATATAACCTCGTCGCGCGACTGCGCGGGGTAGACACTCGATTTCTCGGCTACGCCTTGATGTCTTACCTGATCAGCCCCGGCGGCAGCATCTGGGGCACATCACCTATGCTGCTCGCCGGCATCCCCGGCGCGGTGATGCTGGCAAGGCAAAGGCGCTGGCGCTATATCATCGCCTGCCTGCTGATGCTGTTCCTGTTCTCCGTCGGCTATGCCCTGATTAACGGGCAGTACTGGTTCGGGGGTCTAAGCTGGCCGCCGCGTTTCCTTGTGCCTATCGTTCCATTTTTGATGATCCTTACCCTGCCCGCCTTCCAATGGCTGTTTGAACGGCGCTTTGGCATTCCGGCGCTGCTCACGCTGCTGCTGTTCGCCTACAGCGTATGGGTTCAGATCGCCGGGGTTACGCTGGCATGGGGGCAGTATGCGCTGGCCTTGCCGCCAGAATCGGGCGGATTTCTGGAATGGGAAGGCGGGCTATTGAACCCCGCCTATTTCCGCTGGGTGATCATCCCAACGCTGTGGGGGCAATCTCAAACCGTCATCGCGTGGATTCTTTTCGGGTTGAGCGGAATTTTTCTGCTGCTGGTCAGTTTCGCGCTCGTCAGCTTCCTATGGCTGGTGGCGTTGCTGAACGGCCTCAAGCCTCGCGCTGTATGGATCACTGGCGGGCTTGCCCTGCTGCTGGCAGGCATCACGCTCATTGGGCTAGTCCAGTTAGCCGATGTGGATGATCGCTATCGTGCTTATGATGCCAGCCTTCAAAACATGCTGCCGGTCATCGCCGGCGAAACCAACAGCGACGATGTGATCTTGTTGAGCAGCCCCAGCCTACAGCCTTATTTCTTGAATTACGACAAGCGCACCGAAGGCGGCAGAGTGATCGCCCTGCCCTTGCAACCGGGCGAGCGCCCCAGCCCGGAACAACCGGCGCAGGTCGTCAGCGATAATCCGGATCGGCTGCTCACTTCAGAAACGATCCGCCTGATCACCAACCTGGCATTGACCCATGACCGGCTGTGGCTGCTGGTTGATGGTGGGCCAGATTTGTGGTGGAGTACGCGCCCCGTCGAGCAATTCATGAATACCCATTATCACCCCGTACAAATACTCAACACTGGCCCGATCACCCGGTTGATCGAATATGACACGACCAGCGCGCCAGACCCTTATGCGTTTCGCGGCCCATCACACACGACAAATCTGATTTTTGATGATCGCATTATGCTTAACGGCTTCGACCTTCCCAACGGCGCCACCTATGCGCCCGGCGCCTTGCTGCCCATCTCGCTGAATTGGTCAACCAGCGCGCCGATTGACGGCAACGTCACTTTTGCGCTTTTCCTGCGTGATGCTTCCGGCGCGCCAATCGCCCAAAGCGATATGCAGCCGGGCGGCGGTTTTGTTCCCACCAGCGCATGGGGCATTAACGTGCCGGTATGGGATAATCGCGCCCTGCAACTGCCCGAATCTTTGCCGCCCGGCGAATATCAGTTGTGGCTGAAAGCCTATACTTTTGGCTCTGATGGGCTGCCTGACGATTTGCCGGTGACAGGCGAAAATACGCTGGATGGCGTGATTGGCGTGCTGCCGGTCACGATTACGGTGGAGTAACTTCACGGCCTACGGTTGTTCGGCGCTCAGCGTCGCTCATCAAGGGTTGGCGCAGCAGGTTGTCTTTATATTCCAGCGTGTTCCAAAGAACATATAGCGTCAGTATCAGCGCCCCGGCTGTTGCCGCCCAGCGCGCCAGCGGCTGAATTTGTGCTGGCAGCCATTGCCAGGCGCGCATTACAAATACCCCCGCCAGCGCACATAACATCGGTAATATTGCCAGCAAAAAAACGCTCATCATACGAAGCAAATAACCACCATGCAGCAAAGAAAAGCGCGGCTACCAGCAGGATGAAAAACTGCGGAGCTGCCCCCCATCGGCGCCGAAAAATAGTGATGAGCGCATCAATCGCGCCTAAAACCATCAGCCAGCCCGTGATGCCGTAAGTGCTGAACAGCACGAGAAAGATAAACAGCGATCCGGCGGTGCGTTCCGCCTGATCAGTCCATGCAGTCGGCGGGATTAGCATGTTCGCGCCTAATAAATTGCGCAGGTACCAGGCGCGGCGATCAACAGCGCGGCTATCGCGGCAATCACAATGTGCAGCCAGTTTATGCGCCGCCGCCAAAGCGCCAGCAAGAGCCACAGCCCGAACGCCGGCATGGCGATCAACGCATTGTTTTTCGTCCACGCCGCTAATCCTAAAGCGATGCCGAATGCCAGCGCATCCGTTTTTCTGGCGCTGTCCCACAGCCGTATTCCGAAAACAACAGCCAGCGTTAGGAACAAGGCCATCGGCAAATCGGTATAACCGGCGGTTGCCCAGCTTCCAAAGGTGGGCATTAGCCCCAGTAAAAGCGCCGCCGTCCAGCCCGCGCTTTCCCCTCCTATGCGTTTGCCAGGCTGGAAAACAGCAGGCAGGCAGGCGACTGCCAGAATCGCAGAAATCAGTTTTGCCAGATAGTCATTTTCCCAGCCAGAGGCCAGATATACGAAACTGTAATTAAGCTGGATCAGCATCGGGTAGGCTTCATAAAGCGTGTTCTGCCCTTGCAGCGGGATCAACCCGCCCAAGCCCGCGATCTGCGCTGCCTGCGGCTGGTAAATAGCCGCCGCATCATCGCGGAAAAACGGCCATAATGCCGCATCAATCAAAATGACAGCAGCTATCGCCACCAGCAACCCGAACACGAATAACTGCCCACCGCGCGGCCATGCCCATATCAACTCAGGCCGCTGCCGCCAGCAGAGATATATTCCCGGCAGCATTAAGCCTAGCAATACGATCAAAATAGCGGCTGGCGCGAAGGAAATGCCGAGCAATCCCATCCACAACATCACCAGCGAAAGGCCGCCCGTCATCAGCGCCGCCGCCACCGCCAGCACAAAGCCGAAGGGCGCGCGATTTTGCGCATCCCGGCACAGCAGCAGCGCTGAGGGAATGGCAAACAGCAGCAGTACACCTAGAGAAAGATACGCGAGGAGCGTTTCCAATCGCCGTCTCCAGTATTCCTAAATAATGCGTGGCAATGGTAGCATATTGGCGGCAAACCACCCTAATAACTATCTGTGCCTGTGAAGGAACGCTGGCTTGAAAACTGGCATTGAACGCGGTTGGGCTTACGCAGCAATTGCCCTGTGGCTGATGACCGCCTTCCTGATCATCAATATTCCGCAGTTGCACATGCACCCTGATGAGGAGCTTTCCTATCGCTCTACCGAGGGGGATTTCGCGTTTGTAATCCATTACCAGCAGTCGTATCAGGATAATCAGGCACCAGGCTGGTTCCTCACATTTTCGGCCTGGCGCTGGCTGGTTGGCGATTCCGAATTCACCAGCCGCGTTCTCGGCATTTTGCTGGTGATGCCCGCCTTAGCGCTAACCTACGTTGTTGGCCGCAGAGGCTTTGGCAAAAAATCTTATGCGGGCGTTTTTGCGATTCTTTTGCTGATTGGCAACGGATTTTTCTTTCAGTACGCGCTGGATATTCGCCCCTATCCTATGGTAATGCTGGTCACTGCCATCTCAATCTGGGCGTTACAAAACTGGCTGCTCAAACCCACCCCTCAAAAAGCGGCGTGGTATGGCCTATCTATCGCGGCGATGCTGTATGTTCACTATCTATTGGCTTTATTTTTACTGGCGCAGGCGTTTTATATCCTGTTTTCAGGCAGGCTTAGCCGCAAAGTTGTAGGGCAAGGGTTACTGGCTGTAGGCATAGGCATCATCCTTTTTCTGCCCTGGTTTCCTACTTTTTACCAGCAGGTCATGGGGTTACGCGAAATTGAAGGCCAATCGGGCACCGGGCGCGGCATCGCCGGCATTGGCGTAAGCACTTTCGCTACAGATGTCCGTTCTATCGGCGCTCTTATTGATCTGGCGACCAACGGCTTGCCACTGCTTTACGGCGCGATCATTGCCGCTGGCACAGTTTTGTTATGGCGGCGCTCAGCATATTGGCTGGCTTTTACGTGGGCTTTTATTACCCCTGTGCTTTATTTGCTGGCTAATCTGGTCTTTGCGGTCTATGCGCCCCGCTTTGTTAGCCATGCCATGCTCGGTTTCGGGCTGGTATTAGGGGCTGTTTGCGCCGCCTTACCCGGCCAATGGAAATTTATTCGCGCCGGTTTCCTGCTGATGATCGGCATCATCGCTGTGCAGTTATTCACGTTCAAATCGCAGCTACCTGACCGTATACCCTACAGAGATATTTTCAGGGGAATATCTGCTGAAGCACAGCCGGGCGATGTTGTTTTACTGCGCGAAGCTGGCGAAACTGATGGCTTTGTGGCGTGGCAAATCCGCCACTACCTTTCGCCACTACTACAGCCTGAAGTCACGACAGATGCAGATGCCGCCGCTGAACACCGGCGAATCTGGTTCATTAGCGGCGACCTGCTCACCGACGATGGGCAAGCGCTGTTTCAAGCGCTGGAAGCCACGCATCCTGTGCAGCAAGTTCTTGGCGATTGCAACCGTTACTGGTGTTACGTTGCACAGTTGATGGAAGCGCCACCATCTGATACTCCTGCATCCTTCGGCGAAATCCTCCCCTTTTATGGCGCTGATGTTGATTCTGTCACTTCGGACGCTATCCATCTGCGCCTGTGGTGGCAAACTGACCAGCCCGTGCCAGCGGATTATTCCATTGGCATTCATCTCCTGAATCAAGACGGCCAGCTCATCACCCAAACCGACGGTCCCATCCTGCAATATGGCGTTGAAAGCATACAGACATCAGCGCTGGAACCGGGTAAAATCTATATGGATGTGCGCTCACTCACCTTGCCGGAAAACATCCTCCCTGGAACCTATTTGCTTAAGCTCATCGTTTACCAGCCCTGGGATGGGATTCGCCTCACACTTGAAGGTGGAAGCGACATGCTACAAATAGGCAGAGTAACCTTTCCGTAAAATTGACCTTTCAAAAAAACTTAAACGCGGTATTACATGGACTCTATTCCTCTGTTAACATGGATAGACTTTTTAGTTGAACGGTCATAATTCAGCAATGGCAACAGCCTCAGAATTTACCACTCAATCCCGGATCAAGAGTGATCGTCGCGGCGCGGCGCGGTTCATCTGGTCGCACGTTCGCCGCCACCCCGTTTACGGCATCCTGATGCTGATCGGCGCATGCGCCAATGCCGTGCTTGCAGGGGCGGTCTTTTTCTTCATTGGCGAAGCTTTAATGCCTTAAATGCCGGTGAAGGGCTTGACGCGATTATCCGTTTCGGGCTGGCGATCATCGCTTCGCAAGGGATTCGCGCTGCCCTGCAAATTATGCGCAACTTTTCAGCGGAAATTTTCGCTCAGCGCATTGAGCGCGACGTGCGCGATGAGCTATATGCCAGTTTGCTTGGCAAAAGCATGACCTTTCATGACTTGCAGCCCGTAGGCGAAATCATGGCGCGGGTCACCAACGACGTGCGCGAACTCAATTTCATGATGAATCCCGGCTTTAACCTGATTATCGGTTCGGGCATGTTTTTGATTGTGCCGCTGTTCTCATCGTTTGCGCTCTACCCAACGCTGATACTGCCCCCGGCTATCTTTCTAGTGGCTTATGTCATTGTGCAATATTTCTACCTCCGCAAGCTCACCCCAGTCGCTGAAGATGTGCGCGTGAGCTTCGGCAAAATGAACGCCGATGTGGAAGAAACGCTAGAAGGCTTGCAGGTTGTTAAAGGCGCGGCACAGGAAGACTTTGAAGAACGCCATTTTGAAACGCTGTTAGATGAAGTTCGCA
This sequence comes from Chloroflexi bacterium OLB15, assembly GCA_001567085.1. Taxonomy (GTDB): domain Bacteria; phylum Chloroflexota; class Anaerolineae; order Aggregatilineales; family Phototrophicaceae; genus Flexifilum. Next base: position 3,246 of record LMZS01000065.1, on the reverse strand, counting down.
ACAATACTATCCGCCAGTACGATATGGAAGCGCGCTACCTGCCGTTACTGCTGCTTGGGCTGGTCATCTCTGGCGGTTTTGCGCTAAGTGTGCTGCTTTATCTGCGCGGTGAAATCAATATCGGAACGTTGATCGCTTACAGCGGTCAGCTTAGTTTATTTGGCTTCCCCGTTTTTAGTTCGATGTGGTCGTTCTCGAACCTGGCGTTAGGGTATGCCAGCGCAAAGCGTATCCTCAACATCATTAATATCGAAACCGATCTGGATCAGAACGTCACAGGGCATACTGGCAAAATACAGGGCAGGATTCGTTTTGAACATGTCGAATTTGGGTATCATGCGGAAGACAACACACCCGCCCTACACGACATCAATTTTGAGGTTTACGCCGGCAAGACAGTAGCCATCGTCGGGCAAACAGGTTCCGGCAAAAGCACGATCACCAAGTTGATCAACCGTATTTATGACGCCGATGAAGGCACCGTTGAAATTGACGGCATCAACGTTAAAGACTGGAATCTTCAATCGCTGCGATCACAGGTGAGCGTGATCGAGCAGGATATTTACCTGTTTAGCCGCAGCATTGCCGAAAACATTCGCTTCGGCAAGCCTGACGCAACGATGGATGAGATCATAGAAGCAGCAAAAAAAGCGCAGGCGCACGAATTTATCACCAGCCTTTCTGAAGGCTATGAAACGGTGGTCGGGCAGCGCGGCGTCACGCTTAGCGGCGGCCAGCGGCAGCGTTTGGCATTGGCGCGCGCATTTGTAACTGACCCGCCGATTCTGGTACTGGACGACAGCACCAGCGCCATTGACAGCGCTACTGAAGACAAAATCCAGAAAGCGATCTGGACAGCGGCTGAGGGACGCACCACCTTACTGATCACCCACCGGCTCTCACAAATCCGCTGGGCGGATCATATTATCGTGCTGCGGCAGGGGCATGTTGTAGCCCAGGGCAACCACGATCAATTGATGGAAAATTCACCGGCTTACCGCCGTATCTTCGCACGCTATGACGATTCACCGCGCAAACAACTAACAGATGAGCAGGTAAAGGTGGCGCAGAACTAATGTTTGGCAACCTTGCAGCTGATAAATATGACCGTAAATATGGGGATCGCAAGCTCCTTATTCGATTGTGGCAGTACTTCCGCCCGCGCTGGCAGTCTGTACTGGCAATCGCCATCCTTGTGGTTGTTGGTTCCCTACTCTTCTCGCTGCTGCCAATTCTTATGGCGCAGTCTATCCAAAAATTGCAAACTGGCGCGCCACAGCAAGATATCGGGATTCTCGTCACCGCTCTGTTTATCGTTGGCGTAGGCGACTATGTGCTATTCAATATCCGCCGCAGGCTGATCGGGCGCGTAGTTGCCAACGTCGTCAACAATATTCGTCGTGATGCATTCCGCGCTGCCATCAACCGCGATCTTGGCTTCTACGACGAGAATAAGACCGGAAAGATCGTCAGCCGCATCACCAGCGACACACAGGAACTGAACTCGATTATCGTTGCCACCACCGATATGATCGGCCAATTCTTCGAGTTTTTCATCGTCTTTCTCGTGCTGCTTACCCTGAACTGGCAGCTTACCCTGCTGATGATGTTATTGATGCCGGTCATCGTGGGCATCTCATTCGGTTTCAGGGCGCTGGCACGGCGGGCTACGCGGCAGGGTTCACGCGCCATGGCCGCGGTCAATGACAATATTCAGGAAAGCGTCACCGGCATTAGCGTGGCCAAAAATTTCCGTCAGGAAGCGATGATTTACGGTGAATTCATAGACGTAAATAACCAGTCCTACCGGATCAATCTGGTACGCGGATTCGTGCTGGCGCTGGTGTTCCCGGCGCTGAACTTCTCGGCGGGTTTTGCCTTTGCCGGAATCTTGTACGCTGGCGCGGTAGCTGTACTAAATGGCACTATCGTCATCGGCGAATGGTTTTTGTTCATTCAGGGCGTAGACCGCTTCCTGTGGCCGTTTATCAATCTTTCCAGCTATCTCTCACAAATCCAGCAGGGTCTAAGCGCTACTGAGCGCATTTTCGCTTTGATTGACGCTGAAAACACGGTTAATCAAACGGAATCCCTGCCTGTGCCGCCAATTTCTGGTGACATCCAGTTTAAGAACGTCACCTTTGCCTATAAGACGGGCGAAGTCGTGATGAAAAACTTCAACCTGCATATCAAGCCCGGCGAAAGCGTCGCCTTTGTCGGGCATACCGGCGCAGGAAAAAGCACCATCGCCAAGCTGATCTCTCGCTTTTACGAGTTTCAGGAAGGCGAAATTCTGGTTGACGGGCATGATATTCGCACGCTCGACATTCAGGAATATCGCCGTCAACTGGGCATCGTGCCGCAGCAGCCTTTCCTGTTCAGCGGCACCGTGATGGAGAATATCCGCTACGCCCGCCCGGATGCGCCGGACGAAGAAATCGCGGAACTGGCACATGCCATCGGCAACGGCGAATGGATGGATTCTCTGCCTAACGGCCTGTACAGCGAAGTTGGCGAACGCGGCGGACGCCTGAGTATGGGGCAGCGGCAGCTTGTTAGCCTGATGCGCGTACTGGTACAAAAGCCGGCTATCTTCGTGCTGGATGAAGCGACTGCCAGCATTGATCCTTTTACCGAAGCCCAGATTCAAGAGGCGCTCGATCTGATTCTGGTGCGTTCAACCTCAATTTTGATCGCCCACCGGCTTAGCACAGTGCGCAGCGCAGATCGCATCATCGTGATTGATCACGGGCAGATTATTGAGGAAGGCAGTCACGATTCTTTGCTGGAACATGGCGGGCACTATGCCGAACTTTACAACACCTATTTCCGGCACCAATCGCTGGACTACATTGAAAATGCCAAAACGACGCTTAGCACCGAACCTGCCTAGCGATCATGGCAAGCTTTGCCGCCCGGCGATCACTTTCAGGTAATGCTTGAAAAGCTGATCACGCCAGAGCGGCCTACCCTACATGATGGGCAGCCACATTCGCAATTTACAACGCCTTGCGCCGCGCAGGGCGTTGGCGCGATCAGCATCACAGCCATTGCGCGCGGAGTGGTGAATCTCAAGGAGATGGCCACTCTAACAAGGCGCTGAAAACATCCCATATCCCGCTCATTCACCACTACCATTGTGGATCACGTCGAGCTTAAGGCGTGGTGAATCTCAAGGAGATGGTCACTCTAACAAGGCGCTGAAAACATTTCATATCCCGCTCATTCACCACTGCCATTGTGGAT
>LMZS01000064.1 GCA_001567085.1 Chloroflexi bacterium OLB15 | reverse complement strand
CATGGAGGGTTTAGGCGCACCCCCGCGCACGATTTTTTATGCCCGCCAGAAATTGTGCTGTGGAAAATAGTTGCAAAAAAACAAATACAAAAAACATAAAATTTGTAAAAAAATCTTTCGCTTTCTTAAATTTGACTTGTGATAGAGTTGAGGTGATCATCAAATAGCTATCCGTCTACACATCGAAGAAGTTCTCGAGGAGGCATTATGTGGAGACAGGTTGAGGTATGGCTGAATCCCATATTTGCCTACCTCAATGAACGGGGCAGCCCGCGTGGACAGGGACTAGTTGAGTATGCCTTGATTCTTGTTTTAGTTGTGCTCGTAGTTTTAATTGTCGTTGTTTTCCTTGGTCCCTGGGTAGGCAACGTATATTCCAATATCGTGAACGCGCTCTAATTTCATCCGTTTTTATCATTGCTTTGCGAAAGACCCTACAAGCTGTAGGGTCTTTTGTTTACTATAGTGGCGCAATCAAGGGTTAAAAATCAGGTTCGCGCGGGAAAAATCCGCTACACTGGGTCGAATCCAATTCAAGATTGCGCTCGTCCCGCGTGAACAGGAGGCGATATACGGATGTCACGTAACAATAATTATGGATCGCTAAGCGGTCGCCGTTCTGGCGGTGGCGCATGGCAGTGGCTTTTTATCGGCGCTATCGTCGGTTTTGGCTGCGCCGTTATTTTTCTACTGGTCGGCCTGATCAGCGGGCTTATCAACGTTGGCGGCGAATCGGTCGCTAACCTCGCCACACAAACCCCCTGGGTGATCACCGCAACCCCGGAGCCAGCTACCGCCACAACCGAGCCAGTCGAAGTGATCGTGACCGATCCGCCGCTTGAATTTAGCGCGCCTACGGCCAGCCCAACCATTATGCCCACGCTGCTGACGCTGGAACCGACGATCACCCCGACGACCGAGGTAGCGGCTTTACCAACCAGCACCACCAGTTCCGCTGTGAGCAATACAACCCAGCAGACCACCGGGCAAAATACCGCAGGTGGCCAGTTTGACCGCTTAATCGCAATTGCCAGCCCGATGGTTTCAATTGCGGGTGGTCAGTTCCCGATGGGCACGACTGCGGCTGAAGTTTCGGCGGCTGTAGCAGAATGTCAGGCCGGGTATGGCGGCGAAGCTGGCTCTTGCCAACCTGCCGACGGCGAAGACTCATTCCCACAGCACAACGTGACCGTCAGCCCCTTCCAGATGGAAACTTACGAAGTGAGTTATGAACAATTTCTCACGTTCATGAACATTCTTGGCCCCGGCAGCCATCGCAACGGATGCCTTGGCCAGCCATGTATGCAAACGTTGTCAGACTCTGAAACCAGCAACGTCACGTTTGACAGCCAGAATTACTCGATCAACCCGGCCATCACCACCCTGCCGATGACCAATGTAACGTGGTATGGCGCGCAGGCTTACTGCCAGGCAATAGGCCGCCGCCTGCCTACCGAAGCCGAATGGGAACGCGCGGCGCGCGGCGATCTTGGCTATATCTTCCCGTGGGGCAACACGTGGAGTCCGGATAATTCCGCAACCCGCCGCTCTACCACACAGGAAAAAGTTTCGGTCACCAGTTTCCCGACTGGCGCCAGCCCGTTTGGCGTGCTTAACATGGCGGGTAATGTGTCAGAATGGGTTAGCGACTGGTATTCGCCGAATTTCTACAGCCAACCACAATCCGCAGGGCCAGACCCGCAAGGCCCGCCCACCGGCACCGAAAAGGTAACGCGCGGCGGTTCCTGGGACACAGTTCCCTTCTACACCCGCACGATTCACCGCCAAAGCCGCGATCCGCTTTCACCGACGGCAGCAATTGGCTTCCGCTGCGTGGCTGATGCAAACAGCGCGGCCAACGCTGGCAATACTACCGGCGCGCCGCTGGGTTCAAATATCGTGAACACGCCTGATCCTTCAACCTTAGGCATTGTGCCCGGCGCCAGCGATGAAGAAACTACCGCCAGCCAGAACGCTATTCCTACGCTGCCCTCAGCAGATAACAACGCAGCGCCAACCCTGCCGCCGCGCCCGACCACTGCCGCGACCAATACGCCAGCAGTTCAGGCGACATTAGCGCCAGGCGGGTGATAAAGCGATTTCAGCAATTTGAGTTTTTAGGGGGCGCATCTTTTTGCGCCCTTTTGATTTACAGCGGATAGACGTTGATGCCTAGCGCCGCTGCCGCCGCGACGATGATCGGGGCGATCAACAGCGCGGGCAGGAAATTTGCCACGCGCACCTTTTTCACATCCAGCAAAATCAGGCCGATGCCCAGAATGAGGATGCCGCCCACTGCCGTCATCTCGTTGATCATCGGCTGGGTCATGATGCTGCCTGCCGCCATGCCGGCCAGCGAAAGGCCGCCCTGCACCAGAATCACGGTGATGATGCTGAAAAACACGCCCAACCCTAAGCTGGCGGCAAAAGCCATCGCCGCGAAGAAATCGAGCGCGCTTTTGATGGCGATCTGCTGAAAACCGCCGGGCAGCCCCATACCATCCTGAATCGAACCCACCAGCGTGAGCGGGCCGACGCAAAAGATCAGGCTGGCGGTGACAAAGCCATTGATGAACCGCGCGCGTTCATTTGCTTCATCACTGCTTTCATCCCCTCTGGCAAAACGATCCCGCAGCCACCCGCCAAAGCGCTCTAGCAGCGCTTCAATGTTCAGCAGTTCGCCGATGATCACGCCGACCACCACGCTAACCAGCGGAATGATGATGTTGCCGCTGGTCATGGCGTTGCTGATGCCGATCACCAGCGTGGTCAAGCCTAAGGCGATCATCACCGCCTGCTGAATGCGTTCAGGGAGACGGTTGCCAACGAACAACCCAAGCAAGCTGCCAATCGCAACGGTAATTACGTTTAAGAGCGCTCCACCCACAATGCACCTGTCTCTACGTTCAAAACGCGAAGATTTTACGGTTCAGATTCATGAACCGCCACAAGCCTGATTGATATGGTGAAATTTGCGGCGATACTTCAGACGGTGGTCAACAGATCATCCAGCCAGACCAGCAGCATTTTGCCCTGCGCGCGGATAGCGAAGAGCTGCTGAAGCTGATCGGTGTTCATCATCCCGAACATGCCCTCGCCCATCATTTCGGTATAGCCTAGAACCGTCGCCAGCGTTTCGCGGGTTTCATAGGCTAAAAACTTGCGGGCGTTGGTGGAAGCGGTGTCATCGGCATAGGTCACCAGTAATTCAAACTGCTCAGCCGAGCGCTTGACGGTCTGCAAATGGGTGCTCTGTTCAGGGGTGAGCACGCCGAAACGTTCGCTCAGCAATTTGTCGGTAGCGTTGAGAACACGCTTAATTAACAGTCTGGGATCTTCTTCTTGCATCGTCTACACAGCACAATCATCGAATGATTTCGATTATAGTTACTTTTTAAATTCCTGTATGCATGAAGTTTGTGAAGATTACGCGAAGATGTTACAAAACGATGCGTCGTCACCCCATGCAAGCGAAAGGCGGCGATAAAGCCTGTTTTGCCCTAAACAGAGCGCCTGATAAACACCCGCTCAGGGTGAACGGGTATTCAGGTTTTGTGAGCTGTGGCGAGTCGCGCTGTAAATGTGGTCACAATCGCCGGTTATCGCCATCCTTGCGCCCAAATTGCAGCACCTTTTTGTTTTCGTCGCTGCTGCGGCCAACCGGCGCTCCAGTAATCTGAAGGTTGATCGCCTCGTAAAAGCGCTGATCGTAATCGCGGGTGCGAATCACGACCGGCATAGGCACAGCATGCCCCATGATGATGGCCTGCTGGCGCGTTTCCAAACGGGCTAATACTTCACGCAGCCCCCCCGCCGCGCTGATGCCGGTGAGCACAGCGCTAATATCGCGTTCATTGTCAAGCAGGGCGGTGACGCGGGTGCCGATCTGGCTCATCACTTCTTCGTCAATGCCGCTAGGGCGCTGATCAACGATGAGCAAGGTGACATTAAATTTGCGCATTTCACGGGCGATGATGCCGAAGATGGTTTGATCGGCGATATGCGGATCAAGGAACTTATGGGCTTCTTCGATCACAATCAGAAGCTGCTTCGGCTTTTCTGAGTTATCGCCTAAGGCGCGCTCCATACGATCCACATATTGCTCGTGAATACGGCGGGTGAGGTAATTGGCAACCAGAATGTAGGCTTCCAGTGAATTGCCAAATTTGCCGAATTCCAGCACCACGCTGCGCCCATTTTGCAGCATGTGCATGATCAACTCGATGCTGTCTTCGGCGGCTTCGGGCGTTAAAAAGCTCCAGCGTTCAAAGCGCTGAACGCGGCGCTGTAAGGCTTTCAGGGTTCCGGCGCGGGCGTTGGTTTTGGCTTCGACTTCCTCAAAATCCGGCTCTTCAGCTTCAATCAGCCGTAAAATCCAGTTTTCGCCCCAACGCTTATGCAGCATGTAGGCGGCGTCAATCATGGCATCCGAAAGATTCATGGTATCGCTGAGCATGGCAAGGTCTTCAGGCTCGATGGCGCTGTAGGGAAGCTTCACTTCCATATCGGGGTTAACGCCGCGATTGCGCGCTGAATCGGGATCGAGCGTACAGATAGCAATTTTGGCGCGCCCAAGCAGATCGGCTAACCCTTTAGCTTTGGGCTGCCCCTGATTTTCGGTATTCACCTGCCCGCCGTAGTCGTTGTGCATGTCGAAGATCAGGCAGCTTGCCTTGTTATTAGCGATCACCCCGGCCAACAACATACGCGTGAGGAAACTTTTGCCAGTGCCGCTTTTACCAAAAACGCCAATCGAACGTTCAACCAGACGGCTGAGATCGAGGTTGATATTGACTCGTTCCAATTCCAAAGGCGTGCCCACGTTAAAATGATCAGCATCTTCTTCCCCAAACACGGCGTTGACATCGGCCACAGTGGCGTTCATCACATCCATAAAGTGGCCGGGAATGGTTTTGACGGGGCGAGGCGCAGGCGTACCTTTTTCGCCTTCGTCAATCGAGAGCATAGGCTGAATGCTGATTTTGCCGTATGCGGCGGTGCCGATATATACGTCACGCAAAAAGGGATTAGCAATATCCGGCGGATCGCTTTGAATATCCGGGTTGGTGTTATCTAACACCACATCGGTGATCATGCAGAAAAAGCGCTGCTTCTGGCCGTGAACGACCACATAGCGACCAACGGCCAAATCTTCAACATTCTGGCCGTGATCCAGTTTGACAGTCAGCCCTTTGCTAAGCGAGCCGCCAACCACCACCCCGATGCGCCGCGAGAGCGCTTCGTCCTGCGCGAAAAAAGCATCAAATTCATGGGCAGCTTTGCTAGACATGGCATACAGCCTTTGCTGGTTACCAACAGGATGAAGAGTATATCACGAATTAGAACAATTGTTCGTATTTCTTTGGCACGAATCCGGTTAGAAAATGGCGATCTTTTTAGCTTCACATTCTGGCTAGCGGGGCAGGACGCGCCTTGCCCCACAGCTTCAACACTCAATCCCCCCTCTGCGCGCAGCTGAGAGGAAGAAAGAAAACAGAGGGGGCGCTTCTCACTTCGCTTTTTCGGCGGCGACAGCATCCACTTCACGCGCCAGCGCCAGTATATATTCTACAGCCCTTGTCGGCGTTTCTGGCTCAACGTTCGCCAGTGTATCGCTGATCTGATGGCGATGCGGCGGCGCGCCATCGCTGCCGACGGCAGTCACTCCAACCGCCGCATATCCCTGACGGGCAAGGTTGATCACCGCATTCATCACGGTTAATTCCCGGCCTGCCACCTGAAGCTCAGGCCGCTTGCGGGCGGTGGCCGCTGCCAGCGCGGTAATATGCGGCGATGGGCGGGTATCGGCAAACAGGCTCAAGCCCTGACGGGTGACGTAGGCTACATCGCCTGCGCCCACGCCATCTATATCAATGAAGGTGCTGAGATCGCGGGACGGGGCGAAACGATCCAGATAGACCTGAAGGCCATCGTTGAACGTTTCCTGAGCGCCAGTGAACAACACCACCACTTCAGTATGTTCAAGCGGATCAGCCTTAAGGCAATCCGCCAACGCAAGCAGCGCACCTACGCCACTGGCGTTGTCGTTCGCGCCTTCAACGTAGGGCTGCGACTGTTCTTCGAGCAAATGCAGCGCCAACTGCCCCATATTCACCGCCTGAGCCAGCCGCTGAACACGGTTGGTGCCGCGCAAGCCGAGCAGCGAATCCCAGAGCATGGAAACTGCCGAGATCAGATTCAGCGTGATGGCAGCGGTGTTTAGCAGCCGAAAGACAGGCGACAGCGGGGGTAATGCGGTCAGCCGCTGGCGGTCGGTATCGAGATGGGCGATGAGGTACAGGGTGTGGCGCGTTTCGCCAGAGGAACGGATTTTGGCGATCACGTTCTGGCTGTTACCCATCTCAGAAAACACCGGGATGACCGGGCTAGCCGATTGCGCTTCGCGCTGCGTCCACAAGCCAAACAGGGTGGTGAAGCCGCCGAGCAGCTTAGACATGCGGTCACCGCCAGCCAACATTGATCCTGCTGCCAGCAGCAGAGCGGGGGGTATGGTCTTCCAGCCTGATGTTGATGGCGCGACAAAGGGTTGTTCGCGAATATCAGCCAGATTGAGCCTGTCCAACTGCTCACGCACGTAACGTGCAGCTTGTTTCTCACCTTCACCGGTGGGTGGGCGCGGGCCGATGGCGCTTAATGCGCGAACATGGCCCATAATGGTTTCAGTTAATCGTGGATCAGTCATTGAAAAAATATCCTGTATTGCAAGCATCATGACCTTGATTCTAACCTAGAATCAGACGGGGTTAAAGCGGCGGAGTGTGGAGTTGGCCGCCGTCTCGCATTCCCCTCAGGCTACAGCGGGTAGAAGGATCGCCGACGCTGGTTTTGGCGGCGTCGTGTAAAATAGAGGTAAGCTGATGGGGCGCAAATAATGGCGTTTGAAGCTTTCACCTGTTCTGAAGGTGCTGGCTAGCCTTGTTCCTGAATTTATAATATTCTGGCATCTTTTTAACCTTCTCTCACCGCCTGCGAGCCAAAATAATGGCGACTTCTGCCGAAAACAAGAGCTTTTCAGAGACGCTGCTGCTGAAAACGACCCAGCTCACCGCGAAAACGTGGCCGATTGCGGGGCGCGATTTTCCCTGTAAACCGCTGGAAATTGACGATAACCACGCGCTGTGGGTGGGGCAGATGCCCGATTGATCTTCCGACAGCGCCGCTGAAACGCGAATATCAGCGCCGATCTCGTGATCATTGGGGGTGGGTTTACAGGCGTCTCTACCGGCCTACTCACTTCAGCCGCCGCTACCCGGAAAACGCGCGTCGTTTTGCTTGAGGCGAAACGCTGG
>LMZS01000063.1 GCA_001567085.1 Chloroflexi bacterium OLB15 | reverse complement strand
CAACAGCATCACTAAGTCATTGTCAGCTTCACGCCACGAAACCCACCGCGATGCTGATGTAGCCTACGCGCAGCCATGCGTCCAACCGTTCGGGCGAAACCCCACGCGATTCAGCGTCCGCACCGGTGAAGCCGCGCGGAAAATCGTGCAGCAGCGCAAACAGCGTGTCGTCTAGAAAAATAAGTGGACAGATAATCGTGGTAAATGCCGCGCGGCGTGCCATCCGGCGCGGTGGCTCTGTAGCACCATGGCGCCAGCATGTAGCGGGTTTGCGGGGTAATCGGTCTGAAAGCATACTGCATCGGCGCGGCGATCTTGGCGCTGATGATGGCATCGGCATAGCGGCTCAACTGGTGCTCAATGCGGTAATAGGTGTGCAGGTAATCCAGAGTCGCCTGCGAAGTGCGCCGCCGTTCGTTCAGGATCGCTGCTGCCTTCGCCGCCGCCGTGTCGTGATCGTCAAAATCTACTTTATCAATCAGCGTTTCCGGCAAAATTTCGCGGTGCGACGAGATGCGTGCCACCACTGTTGGCGTGCCGCAGCCCAGCGATTCGTAAACCGAATTGCCGAACGACTCGACAAAATTGCCCAGCGCCAGCGTGACCGCGCCAAGGCTGAAATATTCAGGCATCAGGTCAACCGGCACCCAATCGTGAAACACGAAATTTTCGCTCAAACCACGCGCGGCTATCTCGGCCTGCATACGCTCGTAAAAACGCTGTACTTCAATATCATATTTTAGCCCCAGCCACAGCGGCACCAGCGTCTTCACGTTGGTCATGCCATACTGCTTCACCAATCGATCGACCACCTCAATCGTTTGCGGCAGTCCCTTACTCGGTTCGGGGCGATGCGGGTGAATGATCAGCCGGTCACGCTCTGGATCAATGCCCGGTATCAGGTCAAGGATGCGGCGCGGCGCAGTAGGCGTGAATACAGACCAATCAATGCTGTTGCGAATCACGATCATGCGCCCCGGCAGTTCAAGGAAAAAGCGGCCAACTGTGTGAACGAAGAACTGACGGGCATATTCAGAAATCACGATCAGGCGGTGGGCGGCGAAATGAAACGCGCCCTGAATCGTTTCAGGATAAACATTATCCCTCAAAGAGACGATTGTCGGGATGTTACGATAGACGTAGGGAAACACAAATTCGCCATCGTGGATATAGAAGCGATCTGCGCCTTGCAGGTGTTCAGCAACATCGTGAATGATCCCGGCAATGTTGTACGCGGGGGTATCATAAGGCGCGGGAAATGGCTGTTTGAACCGTAGTATCGGCAGCACGCGGGCATTTTCATGCCAATTGAACGGGGTACTGGTATCCTCACGGCGCGTGCACAGCAGCGTAAGCTGATGCCCCTGTTCGGCAAGGTGTAATGCTATTTTGCGCAGGTGTTTTTGCCCTCCACCCATATCGTGATCGGGAAACAGGGGTGTTATAGAAAACATCACAATGCGCATGATTCACCTGCCTATGGAGTTGAACGACCAGCGGTAAACGAAATCAGCAAATATACTTGTGTTGTTCTGTGTGTTTTAGCAGACGTACTATAATTAATGTCCTAATTTTACTAATATGGCGTTAAGGAGTCGATGAACCACCAAATCCCTTTCCCCCCTGTTAGTCAATCAGAGACTAACGAGTATCGTATCCAGCTTGCGCAGATGCTGGCGCGAAACTGCCCGCCAACGCTGGCCGAATCGCTGGCGATCACGGGTTCCACCGCGCGCGGGCTGGGCGATGCTGCCTCTGATCTCGAAGTTAATTTCTGGGTCACCACACTGCCGGGTCACGATGAACGGTTGGATTGGCTGGTCAGTATGGGTCTGCGCGATCCTGTGGTGCATTTCAGGCCGCGAGCTGATCAATCGGTGTGGATTAACGGCCAGTTTCACGGCGTGGCGTTAGAGGCTGGTTGGCAAACTTTCGCGGCATTGGATGCGAGTTTAACGCCGATTCTGGCAGGTGCGGTGTTTCAACGTAAAGTCTTAACTTTGGCCGAGTTGATCACCAGCGCGCTATTACTGCGTGATAATGGGCAGATTGCCGCATGGCAAACGCGCTTGAAAGAGGAATATCCAGCGGCGCTGCGAGCGCAGTTATATGAAGATGCGCTCAAACGCTTGAACGATCCTGAACGTCTGGCTGATGCGCGGCGTTTAGCCCAACGCGGCGAAGTGCTGGCGCTGGTAGATATGCTGCGCGATGACATCACCTTGATGATGCGCCTGCTGTATGCCCTCAACGGGCGCTGGGAAGCCGGCCAAAAATGGACGCTGACGCTGGCGGACGGACTGCCCATCATGCCGCAAAACTGGCGCGCGCGTATACACGAAATATTCGCCGCGCCGCCAGACACAGCGGTTGACCTGTGCCATGCGCTGCTGGCGGAAGCGATAAATTTATATATTGAACAGGGATACTAAATTATGGCTGAATGGCTTTCGGGAACCGTAAGCGCGAACGGGCTTGAGGTGTTTTACCGGCGCACCGGTGGCGATAAGCCGCCCATGCTGCTGCTGCACGGCTATACCGATAATGGCGCCTGCTGGACGCCGGTTGCCCGGATATTAGCGGCAGATTATGACGTGATCATGCCGGATGCACGCGGGCACGGCCAGACCACCGGCGCCATCGGCAACATGACCACAGAACTGCTGGCGCAAGATGCGGCGGCCATCATTCGCGCGCTTGGTTTAGGCAAAACGATTGTTTTCGGGCATTCTATGGGCGGCATCACCGCGCTGGCGCTGGCAGCAAATGACCCGGATATCGTTCTCGCCGCCCTGCTGGAAGACCCTCCCTTCATGCTGGAAGAACACTTTGAGCCAACAGCGGAGCAAATTGAACACCTTAAAACTGAGAAATTAGAAATGAGCGAATTCCGGATGCTGCCGCTGGAAGCCCGCATCGCCAGAGCAAAAGCCGATAATCCGGGCTGGGCTGATGACGAGCTTTTGCCGTGGGCAGAATCCAAAGCTGAATTTAATCTTGATATTGTGCCCCTTCATCTTGGTCTTCTCGGCTACGCATGGCGAGATGCGATTGCCCGCGTGCGCTGCCCGCTGTTGTTGATCACTGGCAGCGCCGCTAAAGGGTGCTTCGTTAGCCCGGAATTGGCGGCCTTATCCGGGCAGCTTTGCCCGACCTGCACCACCGCTTATATCAGCGGGGCGGGACATTGCATCCACCGTGATCGCTTTGATGAAACGATGGCGGCAGTATCATCATTTTTACAGCAGCATGTTCAGAAGGAAGCGGGTACGCGGAGTACAGATAAAGGATCAGCGCGAGGCTTTGGTTGATCAACCATCTCTAAAAAAAGCGGTTGTTGGAGTTGATGCCCACGGTCACCTGGAGATTTTTATGATGAACCCGATGAGCATGAGTCAGCGCGCACGCCGTTTGCTGAAAGAATGGGGAATTCTGTTACTGCTGCTCATTGTGCTGCACGCGTTTTTCTTCACCGGTTTTGTGTTGATTGATCCAAAGCCCACCCGATCGCTTACCCCTATTTGGGTTTTGACGGGGCTGTACCTTGTGGGGCTAACGGCGATCCTGATCTGGTTTTACAGGCGAACGCATAAAGTAGATATTCTGCCAGAGTATCGTTTCACCCTGGAACACGGGCTTCCAACCACCGCGAAAGTGCTGAAAATTGCGCCTACGCGCTGGAAAATTGACCGTTACCGGCGGTTGGATTTTCGCGCCGTTCCCCGCCATCGAGAATACGCTATGCAGGTACGGGTGGCTGGCCTCAATGGTTCAGCTTATGAGGTGCCGCTTAACGCGTTTTTATCCGGCAATCAGGTACCCGAAAAGGGCGACACAATTCTGGTGAAAGTGCATCCAGATCATCCTGAGGTTGTGGTCTGGGGTGAAAAAACGCTGGTTTAGCGAGCAGTGTGATTCGCGAACCGTCCCGACAAACAATCCCGATCACAACACGCAGCACACACAGCTTTAAACGACGCTAGGCACAGCAAATTCGCCGCCAGGATCGAGCACAATCGGCACCGCGCTGGTTTCATTAGACACGCGGTTTGCCCAACCGCTGGCATCCTGTTGAATTGGCGGGAAAGTATTGTAGTGCATCGGCACCACAAAACGCGGGCGAATGTACTTGATCGCGCGAATAGAATCGGCTGGCCCCATCGTGAAATAATCGCCGATGGGCAGGAAGGCGACATCAATACGCTCGTCACCTATCAATTCCATATCAGAGAACAGGGCTGTATCGCCGGCAAAATACAGGCGCTGGCCGCTTTCGTGAGCGGTCACGATAAAGCCGTTCGGGTTTCCGCCATAGCTGCCATCGGGAAATGATGAGCTATGAAAGGCGATGGTTAGCTTCACAGTGACGAAGCCATAATCACCTAGCCCGCCGGTGTTTTGACCGCGAGCATCCCGCACGCCGTGACCATGCAGCCAATTGCTAATTTCGACGTTGGATACCGTTGGCGCGCCGGTATGATTAGCGATTGCTACGATATCGCCAACATGATCGCCATGCGCGTGCGAGAGCAAAATCAATTCCGGAGATAAAGCGTCGGGCGTGGTGGCGGCCAGCGGATTACCGGTCAGAAATGGGTCAAAGACCACGCTGTGCCCGTCAATCTGCATATCGAAGGCAGAGTGTCCTAACCATCGAAACTTAATCCCCATTACCAGCTCCTTTCGACGCGCGCCTAAATCAAAATCAGCTCAATGAATATTAGTGACGTTGAATGATTCCGTATTAAGAGTATAACGTCATTTTCTGCGTAATGACTGCTAACCCCTTAGGCAGGCAGCGCGATGATAAACGTTGATCCCTGCCCTACGCCGGGACTGGTTGCCCACAACCGCCCGCCATGCGCCTGAACCAGCGCGCGGGCAATGCTGAGGCCGATGCCCAGCCCACCATTCTGACGGGTCATGTGGTCTTCAACCTGAACGAAACGCTCAAAAATGCGCTCAAGATCGGCAGGCGAAAGCCCGATGCCGCTATCGCGCACAGAGATCCATATTTCACGCCCGCGCTGTTCAGCGTCTACGCGAATTTCGCCATTTTCAGGCGTAAAGCGAACCGCATTATTCAGAATATTTCCCAGCGCCATATTCATACGAATGCGATCAATAGTCAGCATTACCTGAGACGAAGGCGGCTTGACCAGCAGCCGATGCCCCTTAGCTTCAGCTAACGCCCGAATTTCGCCCAGATTTTCGCGGATGAAGTCTTCAAGCGATACTTTCTCGCGCTCCAGATCTGCCCCACCCTGTTCAAAATAGCGCAAATTGGTCAGGTCTTCGATGATCCGGCGCAGTTGAGTGGCGCTGTTCACCACTTTGCCAGCAAGGCTGTTAACTTCAGGATCATTGGTATCCTGCAAAAAGCTGGCATATCCCAAAATTACGCCTAAAGGCGTGCGCAGCTCGTGGCTGGCAATGGCGATAAAATCGCTTTTGAGTTCATCAAGCTGGCTTAATTCTTCGTTGGCTTTTTGCAGCGCTGCCACAAGCTGCGCGTTTTCGATGGCAACCGCCGCCTGAGCCGCCAGAATAGACAGATAATGCTCGTCATCTTTCGTCCAGGGCAGCGAATGTTTGTTGACCGCCTCTAACACGCCGATCACCCTGTTCTTGGCGCGCATCGGCACGCCGATCAACGAGCGCGTTTCAAAAGATATCGCTTTATCAACCTTGTCGTAATGTTCTTGCGAATCCTGCGTGTTATCTACCGTAATAATGCGATTCTCGCGCATCACTTTTCCGGCGATACTGCCTTCCAATGGCACAACTTTACCGATCAACTGCTGGCCGGAAATATCATCCGTAGATGTTGCCGCAAATCGCAGTTCGTTGCTGTTAACATCCCACAAAAGAACGGACGCCGCTTCAGAATCTGCGATTTCTGCTGCTGAATCCATCAAGGCATTCAACAATGGCTTCAGTTTCATGGTCGAATTGAGAACGGTGCTGATTTCGGCAAGCCGCGTTAAAAGCTGAACGCGGCGCTCTAAATGCTCGATTGTTGTCTGCTGCGCCATTTTGCCGAATCCTACTTAAGAAAAAAATTCTGTTTTCAGTGTAGCACTGTCTTACGATTCATGATGCATCTGCAATATTGAGGTTCTCGATGGATTGAATTTCTTTATTTAGGGTCGTAGTAGTATTAGGGGCTGTTCAAACTGTAGATAACTTTTTGGTCATCACAGCATATCCCTGATATAACGCAACTTTATGCCATTTTTATCTGTGGTATGCGAAATACTTGGGTTAAAATGAAAATTTGTGCTAATAATCGTGAACACGCGCATGTTGATAACTTGAAGCCCTTATGAACATACGCCAGCGCCTTGTTGAAAACATGCCTCCTTAAGACCACCCGAATCTGGAATTATCAACAACCCGGCAAAGTTATCAACAGCTTTTCGACAGCATTTTGAACAAGCGATAGCGGTTTATGAACAGGTCTTGAACATCGTTTTGAACAATAATGCTGTATCGTAATGTAAATATTAATCTTTTGAACGCTGGTATTTGGGTAATTCAGGGAAATATCAGGAATATATCGCAAACAACATACCCTGCTGATAAGGTTGGGATAAACGCAATTTGAGCGAGATATAACCCTGATATATCCCAGGTAAGCCCTGGTTTGGGATATCAACACGCTGGCTTAACAGGCTGAGATTCGGTTGAAAAGGCGAAACCGCGGGGAATTTTCGACAAATACAAACATGTGTGTTTTACTCCAATTGTTACAATATTTGGGGTTTTATTTCAGAGAGCTGCTTGTTTGATGCAAACCGATCAGTTCATAGGCAGACGAATACGGGACTTTGTCGTTGAAGAACGTATTGGTCGCGGCGGCATGGCATTAGTTTACCGGGCGCGTCAGCTTTCGGTGAACCGTGACGTTGCATTGAAAACAATCTCGCTGGATGCGAATCTCGGCGAAAACAATGAATTTCGGCGGCGATTTGAGCAGGAAGCAAATTTAATCGCCTCATTAGAGCATATCCATATTTTGCCGATCTACGATTACGGCATTGTGGATAATGAGGTCGCGTTCATTGCCATGCGCCTGCTGCGTGGCGGCACGCTCTCGGATTTTCTGCACGGCGGCACCGTTGAATTTGACCGCGCCGCAGACATTTTTACCCAGATCGCGCGTGGTTTGGGATATGCCCACTCTAAAGGGGTGATACACCGCGATTTGAAGCCCAGCAATATTTTGCTGGATGAAAGCGGCAACGCTTATCTGACGGATTTTGGGCTTGCCAAGCTGGTTGAAGACTCGCTGGAGCTGACTAAATCCGGCAACATACTGGGGACGCCAGTGTATATGTCGCCAGAGCAGCTTCGGGGCGTGGCGCTTGATCCGCGCAGCGATATTTACAGCATGGGCGTGATTTTATATCACATGACGGCGGGGCGGCCGCCGTTCGACTCGACTGAAAATAATGTCGTTTCGGTGATTTATCATCATCTGGAAACACCGCCAACTCCGCCGCATGAGATAAACCCGAAAATTCCGCCTGCGCTGGAAGCGATCATCCTGAAAGCGCTTTCCAAAAATCCCGAAGATCGTTATTCCACAATTGAAGAGATGGCCAGCGCTTTGAACAGCGCGCTGGGGCGGCGGGTGACGATTACGTCCAGTTTTCCGGCGGTTTCGGCGAACGCGGCATCTGAAAAAGAAGCGGATAGCAGCTCGCAAACGGCCTCGCAGGCTGCCGTAAAGCCAGACAGCCAGCGCCCTGATAGCTTGATCCCAGATACCACGCCATCTTCGGAAACGATCACCTTGTCGCCGACCCCTAAACCGGAAACCGTTTCGCAAAAGCGCGACGTAAAGTTGAAACGTGAGGTGATTATCGGCGTTAGCGCCTTCATTCTGGTTACGTTGATCTTTGCCGTCTATTTCCTGATACCCCGATCCCCGACGCAAATACCCCCGCCAACAGTGATTGCAGGGGAGATAGGCAGCGGTGAAGAATCCATCCCTACCAGTAGTGAGATAGCGCTCGCGCAAAGGCATCTGGGTGACGATGGCATGATCGCCTATATCACCTGTACGTTGGATTCGGAGTACCACGCCACGCAAACCCGTGAGATGCGCGATCTGGCGCGGGCATACAATCTTAGATTTCGGATTTATGATTCGGATGCAGATCGCTACCAGCAGATCACTCAGATTGAGCATGCGCGCACAGATGGGGCGATGGGCATGATCATTTGTCCCCTTGATCAAGCCTTGCTAGCCAACGCCTTGACTTCACTGCATGAATCGGGAATCCCAATGCTTTTCCTGTCCAGCGCCATGACGGATACTTACGGCGGTATAAAACTGGCAGGCGATGATTATGCAACCGGGCTGGCTGCCGGGCGATCTGGCGGCGAGATCATTAACGAGGACTTTGACGGCAGCGCGCGGGTTGTGGTGCTGGAATATCCCGAAATGTCGGATATTGTGGCGCGTGTAAACGGGATGATTGATGGGCTGCATGAGGTCGCGCCAAACGCAGAGATCGTTGCCCGTGTGCGCGGCGGCACGCGGGAGCTAGGGCGCGCCAGCGTCGCCGATCTGATCGCTCAGGGCGTAGAATTTGACGCGATACTGAGCCTGAATGATGCTGGCTCTTTCGGCGCGATTGATGCGCTGGAGGCAGCAAATATATCCCCAGATTCGGTAATCATCAGCAGTATTGACGGCGAACAACTTGCGTTGGAATATATTCACAATAATTACTTTATACGCTCTTCGGTAGCCGTGAATCGCGAGCAATTTTCCCGCTTTGCGATAAATGCCATGACCCGTATGCTTGCCGGGGCGACCCTGCCGGAAACCTATCTTGTGCCGCCCGGCAGCGTGATCACTGAAGCCAGTTACGACGAACTGGCTGAAGAAGCTACGCCGGAAGCCACCGAAGACGGGGCGTAAGATAGCGCGTTTCAGCCTAAACCAGCATGTTCAGAAACGATTTAAGCGGTCAGCAGATAGATAATTACGAACTGGTTTCGCGGATCAGTCGCGGCGGCATGGCGATCATTTACAAGGCGATCCAGAAACCTTCAGGGCGGGTCGTGGCGCTTAAGCTGCTGGATTTGAATGCCAGCGGCGAGCAGCGCGAGGAACATGTACGCCGTTTTCGCCGCGAAGCCGAAATCATTACCCGGCTTGAACACATGAATATTCTGCCGATTTATGGCTATGGCATTCATGAGAACGAATATGCCTATATCGCCATGCGTTTGGCTGGCGGGGGTTCGCTGGCAGAACAGCTTGTGCGGCAACCCTTATCGGTAGATCGGGCAATCGAGATTTTTCTACAGGTCGCTTCAGCGCTGGGTGCGGCACACGCGCAGGGCATCATTCACCGCGATATTAAGCCCAGTAACGTGCTGCTGGATGAAACGGCAAACGCCTATTTAACCGACTTTGGGTTGGCAACCTTCACCGATTTTGCGACTCGATTGACCGCCAGCAACGCGCTGATTGGCACACCTGCTTATGTTTCCCCTGAGATGATCTTGAGCCAGACCGCGACCAGACGCTCTGACGTGTACGGGTTGGGCGTACTGCTGCATCACATGATTGCTGGCGCGCCGCCGTTCCATTATTCGGGCTCGAATATTGCCGAACTGCTCAAGCAGCATATCAACCAACCGCCGCCGCCTTTACGGACTATTGCCCCGAATGTGCCAGTGGAATTGGAAGCCATCGTTCTGCGCGCGCTGGCGAAAGACCCCGATATGCGTTACGCCGATGCCTGCGAAATGGCGCGCGCAGTTCAAGCCTTGCCAATCGGATAATCCCTTCTCTACTAACCCTTCAATGACTGTTAACGTCGAGCATTTTTTGAGTGTGATACACTAGGGGCTATGACGGCTAATGTAAAAAAGTCTGACGCTACCTGGGCGCGCGTTACTTCGGACATCCTCAGCCCACCTGTAATCTGGGGCGTGCTGGCTTTCCCAGTAGCTTTTCGTGCTGCTGAATCTGTACAGCAGGCGCTGGTTTGGGCGCTGACCTATACGGCGCTGGTGTGCGTAATGCCTGCTATATATATCGGGCTGAACGTGTGGCGCGGGCATATTTCCGATATTCACATTCCAATACGTGAACAGCGCATTCGCCCGTTTGTGGTGTCGTTGATTGGCACAGGGATTGCCTGGCTGGTGCTTTCATGGATGGGCGCGCCAGCGCTGCTGCCGATGTTTGCCCTGTTCAGTCTCGTCCAAATCGGCGTGATGCTGCTGATCACTATCTGGTGGCAGATCAGCATGCATACCATGTGTATCACCGGCGCGGTAGTGGTGACAGGCGCGCTGTATGGCTGGCTGCCGATGCTGCTGCTAACGCCGCTGATTCCGATGGTGGGCGCGGCGCGGCTGAAACTGCGGCGGCATACGGTTGCTGAGGTGGTCGCGGGATTCGTTGTTGGCGGCAGCATCACGCTGGTGATGACCCTGATCAGCCTGCCGGTGTTGAACGCGCTGTAATTAACGCCTTCACTATCCCTTTTTCGCCAGCAGAGAACGATATAGCCCATCCAGATCGTGGATGAGGCGATCAATGCCGTACTTCGCCACGATTTCGGCGCGCAGGCTGGCGGTATCTGGCGGCTGTTTTAGCGTATTCAGAACGGCGGCTGCCAGCGCATCGGCATTTTCTGATGGCACCAGCGCCCCGAATTTTCCCCCTTCAAGCAAATCTGGCAGCCCACCAACGGCGGTTGCCACAATTGGCACGCCAGCGGCTAAGGCTTCGATCACCGTGAAAGGCGTGCCTTCGTTCACGCTGCTGATCACCAGCATATCGCTGCCGGCATACACCTCCAGCACATCCTGCTGCCAGCCCGTAAACGTGACGACTTCGCGTAGTCCTAATTGATCCACCTGCGCTTCCAGCGCGGCACGCAGGTCGCCATCGCCCACAATCGCAAAACGCACGCGCGAATCTGCGGCGTGAATTTTTGCTGCTGCGTCCAGAAACAGGGCGTGATTTTTGACCGGCACCAGCCGCCCGACAATCGTCACCAGCTTCGCATCTTGCGGGATATGCCACTGCTCGCGGAAGTCGCCTGATAAGCGCGGCGCGGCGGCGAAACTGTCCAGCTCCAGACCACCGCCCATCACCGTAAATTTATTGCGCGGGGCGATATGATATTGATCCGCCAGTTCGTCGCGCTGGCTGGCGGTGAGCACGATGATGGTATCGCTTAAGCGGGCGCAAAACTGCTCGATCAGCTTGAACAGGCGTGTTTTCGTGGGCGAAAAGTAGCCGTGAAAGACATGCCCGTGAAAGGTGTGTACTACCACCGGCACACCCGCCAACCGCGCGGCTATTCTGCCGACAAAACCGGCTTTGGCGGTGTGAGTGCTGACTACATCCGGCTTGATCTGGCGAAACAGGCGGTACAGTGACCAGATGGTTTTCAGATCGCGCAGCGGGTTCAGTTCACGCCCCAGCGCGGGAAGGATCACCGGCTCGACGCCGTGTTCAAGCGCGTAATAGCCCATATCGCCTTCGCCTTCGCCCACTTTTCCGGCGATCAGCGTGCTTTCATAAGCGGCATCGTGCGGCGGATTCAGCCGCTGTGTGATCAGCGAAACATAAATTGCCGGGCCGCCGATGTTCAAACGGGCGATCACGTTCACTACTTTGATCGGATGCGATGGCGTTTCGCTCACTTTTGCATCACCCGATCATACACGGCTGCCGTCTGGCGGATCATCTCGCTGGCGCTGAAGCGGGTTTCCAATCGTTCTTGCCCAACCATGCCCATATGGCGGCGCAGGGGGGTATCGTTCAGCAGCAGCGATAGATGGGCTGCTAGCGTTTCCACGTCGCGCGGCGCAGCCAGCAGTCCGGTTTCTCCCTCAGCCACAATTTCGGGAATCGCGCTGACGCGGCTGGCGATCACCGGCACGCTTTGCGCCATCGCTTCCAGCAGCACCAGCCCGAAGCCTTCCCACAGGCTGGGCATCAGGAAAATATCGTAGGCGGCCATCAGCGCGGCGGCATCTTCACGCCAGCCAAGAAATTGCGTTTTCGGCGCGATGCCCAGCGCTTTGGCCTGTGCTTCCAGCGCAGCGCGCAGTTCGCCATCGCCAGCGATCACAAGCTGCGCGTTTGGCTGATCCTGTGCGGCGCGGGCGAAGGCTTCAAGGCCATAGGTCAGCCCTTTTTGCTCAACGAGCCGGCAGGTGATGCCGACGACAACCGTCTCAGGCGATAATCCCAGCTTTTCGCGCGCAGCTTTGCGGCGGGCAAGCGAATCCCCTGATGGCGGCTTCAAGCCATAGTAAATCGTCTCAATTTTGTCTGGCTTTGCGCCTTCTATCTCGATGCTGAAACGACGCACCGCCTCTGAGATGGCGATGCCGCGATCGGTCATGCGCCAAAGCTGATGATTCAGCACGCGCTGTGTTTTGCTCAGGCGGAATTGGTCATCATTGTGCTTGCTGGAAACCACACGCGGGCGCTTGCCGCGCAGTTTTAAGCTCCACGCCGCCGGAATCCCGTAAAGATCGGCGTGCAGCAGGTGGGTATGCACTATGTCCGGCTGAAGCTGCCGAAGCTCGCCCATCAACCGGCTTGTTAGCAGCGGATCGGCGCTGCCATGAATCGCCACCCGTTTGGTCGGAATACCGGCGGCGCTGGCGGCGGCATAGAAGGCATCTACAGGCTGATTCGGATTATGCAGATAAATCAGGTGTACATCGAGATCGCGCGATTGCAGCCCCGGCAGCAGGGTGAGCAGGTGGTTTTCTGCCCCGGCGATCCCTTTGACTTTGACGATATGAACGACCCGCATCACATTCCAAGAAATTCGCGATACCATGCCAGCGTGCGCGCGAGACCGGTATCAAAGTCTACGACGGGCGCGTAATCCAGTAATTCGGCAGCAAGGTTGATGTCGGCGCGCGAATGTTTAATATCGCCAGTACGGGCAGCGTCATGCTGAGGCGTGATCGTTGTCCCTAAAAGGCGATTCAACTTTTCGATCAGATCGAGCAGCGAAACCCGCCCACCGGTTGCCAGATTGATACTTTTCCCGGCGGCGTCTGGCGCGCGCAGCGCCAGCAAATTGCCGTGAACCACGTTGTCAATATAGGTGAAATCGCGGCTTTGTTCGCCGTCGCCGTAAATGGTCGGCGGCTCACCGCGCAGCATGGCAGCGATGAAGCGCGGGATCACGGCGGCGTAGTGTGAGGTTTCATCCTGTCGCGGCCCGAACACGTTGAAATAACGCAGCGCCACCGTTTCCAACCCGTAAGAGGCGGTGAACACCTGACAGTAATATTCCCCCGCCAGCTTGGATGCGCCGTAAGGCGAGAGCGGGCGCGGCGGCATGGTTTCAACTTTGTACTCGCCTTCAATATCCCCGTAGGCGGAAGATGAGGCGGCATAGGCCACCCGCTTCACCCCGGAATCACGCGCGGCGATCAGCACGTTCAGCGTGCCGGTGACGTTAAATTCGTGAGAGGTCAGGGGATCATCTATGCTGCGTGGCACAGAAGGCAGCGCCGCCTGATGCAGCACATAATCAGCGCCGGCACAGGCTTTATACAGCGCTTCCAGATCGGTGATGCTGGCTTCGATCACCTCAAGATCGCCGGACAGACGCTCGATATTGCTGCGTTTGCCCGTGACAAAATTATCAACAATGCGAACGCGATGGCCTTCTCTTAACAACCGCTCGGCGATATGCGAGCCGATGAAGCCCGCCCCGCCAGTGATAACATAAAGTTCGGTCATAAATGATCGCTGATTAGGGCTGCGAATAAACGCTCAGTTTACCCCAAACCGGCGCAGGATATAAGCATAATCTCGCGCGTTCAGCGGCAAGCGCGATTCTTTGAGCAGGTAAAACGCCGCCTTGCCGCCGCTAACAGGCTCTTAACCCGATCAGCATTCTCAAAATGCTCTTAGTCCATTAGAATTCGTCATCATGTTGACCCGAAGACACAGGGTCTTTTGTTTTGAAAGGATTTTCCGTAATGCAAACGGAACCCCAATATATTGCGGAAGGCATGGTCGTTACGCTGGCCTATGTGCTCAAGGTAGATAACGAAGAAGTTTCGCGCATGACCGCTGACGAACCGATGGAATATCTGCACGGGTATCAGGAAATCGTGCCGGGGCTGGAAGCCGCGCTGACCGGCAAGCGCATTGGCGATAAGCTGTCGCTTACGCTTTCCCCGGCGGAAGGCTACGGCGAGTATGATGCCGAAAACTTTGAGGAAATCACCCGCGCAGACATCCCCTTTGCAGATGATCTGGAAGTCGGCATGGATCTCGAAGTTGAGGATGAAGAAGGAAATGCTTATCTGGCGACGGTATCCGCCATCAACGGCGATTCCGTCGTGCTGGATTTCAATCATCCGCTGGCGGGAAAATCGCTGGATTACGAGGTTGAAGTCGTGAATATCCGCATCGCCGATGACGAAGAACTGGAACACGGCCACGCGCATGGCGCGATGTTCTACGACGAACTCGATTTCGACGATGATGATGAGTATGACGAAGAATACGAGGAAGATGGGGAATAACCCCCTCTGTTCTCCGCGTGTAGCGATAAATGGACGCGTGTTTGCGCGTCCGTTTTGTTTACTGTACAGGCCACAGGTTTACAATGACTTTCGACATTCCTTTCATTCTGGCTTCCGGGTCGCCGCGACGGCGCGAACTGCTCGGCTCGCTGGGTATTGATTTCACTATCGCCAAGCCTGATATTGATGAAGCCCAGCACGAAGGCGAAGACCCAGTAGGCTATGTGCGCCGCCTCAGCCGCGAAAAAGCCGAAGCGGTAGCCGCGCGCACTTCTCCCCCCGCGCTGATTCTGGCGGCAGATACCACCGTGATATTGGATGGCGAAATTTTAGGCAAGCCTGCCGATCCCGCCGAATCACGCGAGATGCTGCTGCGCCTGCGTGCGCGGGATCACAGCGTATGCACCGCGCTAACGCTGGCACGTTTGGCAGAAGATCAGGCGCCGCAGTACCAGACCACGCACACTTGCACCACCGTTTGGATGCGCGATTACAGCGATGCTGAAATGGAAGCCTATATCGCCAGCGGCGATCCGTTCGATAAAGCGGGCGGATATGCCATCCAGCACGCGGGCTTTGCGCCTGTTGCAAAAATTGAAGGCAGCCAGACCAACGTGATCGGCCTGCCGCTGGAAACGCTGCGCGAGCTGCTGGGGATGTAGCTGTTTGTAAATTCTCACATGCGCTGCCCGTCGCCATAACTCAATTGTTGCCATCAGGGAACTTATACTACAATGCAGAGATAACGTAGGTTTGTTGGCGCAAACTACGGCGCGATCATCGTGCGGGTGTATCCCGCTTTATGAAATATGCAGCAAAACGGCGAAAAGAAAGTCGGGCTGCAATCGCCGTAAAGGTCAAGTGAGGGCATTCATGCCGCTGCAAGGCAATCTTCGCGATTTCAGCACGACGCAGCTTCTCAATCTGATCAACCTTGCCGGTAAAACAGGCACGCTGGTCATTTTTGAAGGCATTAAAACCAACGAAAAAGATGCGATTGGCAATATCAAGCAGGTTGCCGGCGCGGAACGCGCGCGCGTGGCCTTCAAGATTGGCAAGCTGATCGGCGCGCAGTTGGGGGCGCAGGACGGCAATCTGGTTTCGGTGCTGAACAAAGCCGGCAAGCTGACCGACGATCAGGCACGCATCATTCGCGAACGTGCCAAAAATACCAGCGATAAAGCTTTGGCGCTGCTCTTAATCAATGCCAACTACGTTTCCCAACGCGATATTGTCGCCAGCGTGCAGCAGCATACGCTGGATGTGGTGTATAACCTGCTGACATGGATTGAGGGGCCGTTCCGGTTTGAGGACAATCTCTTACCCAGCGGGGATCGCATTTTAGTTCCGATTGATCTGGAAAATGTGATCATTGAAGGCGCAAGGCGAATCCGCGAAATCGAACAGTTGACCGCCCATCTGCCCAATCTGGATATGGCGCTTAAGTTCCCGGAAAACCCGCGCGAGAAATTCAAAGGGATTCATCTGAGCGTGGAAGAGTGGCGCGTGGTCAGTTTTGTGAACCCGCGCAACACCATCCGGCAGATTGCCAAAGCCAACAATATGTCGGAAATCGAAATTCGGCGTATCGTGTTCGGGTTAGAGCAGGCGGGACTGGTTGAGATTGTCCCACCTCCGGGAGCTATCGCCAGTCCGCGCACAGCGCCCGGCGGCGCGGCCAGCCCGCAGCAGGTGCGTGCGCCTAATGTTGAGCGCAGTGTTGTCGAACGCATTATCAACCGGCTTCGTAGCAATGGTTAATTTGTGGTTATAATCACGCTCGGTTCTTTCCGGCGGCGGTGTTGAGGCGAAAAGAGCGATTCGTATGCAGCAGGTCAAAATGGTGGTGACGGGGCCGTTTAGCTCCGGTAAGACCGAATTTATCAGCTCGATCAGCGAAATTGACGTGGTGAAAACTGAACGCTCGATCTCGTCTGAAGCCGAGTCCAAAGTGAAGAGCGAAACCACCGTCGCGATGGACTTTGGGCGTATTACTGTTGATGACGATCTGGTGCTGTACCTTTTCGGTACCCCCGGACAGCGCCGGTTTGACTTTATGTGGGAAATTCTGGCCGAAGGTATGCTGGGCTTCATCGTGATGGTAGACAGCACCAAACCGGAAACCTTCCGCGAGGCCAAAAGTATCCTTGAAACTTTCCGCGCTTATGCGCCAACCCCCTTTGTAGTGGCGGCTAATAAGCAAGACCTCAAAGACGCATGGACGATTGACGATCTGAGAATTGCGCTTCGCATCGAAGATGGTGTTAAATTATTACCATGCGTCGCCAACGACAAAGAAAGCGTGAAGAACGTTCTTCTGGAACTCCTCTACTCGATCCTTGAGGAGATGGAGAAGACCAGCTAGGCGGCGCCCGGAGCGCACCTCTTGGCAACTCTCGTCACTGAACAAGGTGTTATTCACTATGAGGCCTATGGTCGCGGTCGTCCTGTCGTGCTGCTGCATGGCTGGATGAACTCGTGGGCTGTGTGGCGCGATACCATTGAAATTCTTGGCCGCGATTTTCGCCTGTATGCCATAGACTTTCTCGGCTTTGGCGATTCTGGCGATCAGGCTGGCGAATTTTCGGTGAGCAATTTCACGGCAATGGTCGGCAGCGTGATGGATCAACTCGGCATTGTAAAAGCGCCGTTGGTCGGTCATTCAATGGGCGGCACCGTTTCCCTGAGTTTGGCGCTGGCGCGGCCTGAAAAAGTGGTCAAGGTGATCGTGGTCGCTCGCCAATTGAAGGGAAGTCGCTTAGCCCGCTGCTTAAACTGGCCGCTAACCGCCAGTGGATCAAACTGGGGAACACCGCCCCGCCAATGTATAACGTGTTTCAGGCGGGTTTCCGGCCTTTCCTGCGTGGCTACAGCTACTTCCTGGCTAAAGATGGGCGGCAGCTTGGCAAAATGCTGACTGAAGATGTCTCCAAGCTCGATCTTCAGCCGTTCATCGAAAGTATTACCACCCTGCGCGAAACGGATTTGCGCGCTCAAGTGGGCATGCTGCAAATGCCAATCATGGGCGTGTATGGCAAGAAAGATGCCATCGTGGATCCCGGCCAGGCGAAGGTTTTGAAGGAATGTGCGCCCGAAGCGCATATCGCATGGTTTGAAAACAGCGGCCATTTCCCGATGATGGATGAGCCTGACCGCTTCCACGAAACCATTCGCGAGTTTCTGAAAAACGGGTAGCGGCTACTTCTCCGTGTTCTGTTTTCTCATTTCAGTGATAAATTCTTCTATCGGAAATGGCTTAGAGAGGTAATAGTTCGCGCCTGCGGCTAAGGCGGCCTCTTCGTCATCAGGCGTGCCGCTGGTGGAAATGACGTAGATTTTTCCCCAATCAGGATGGGCGCGCAGGCGGCGCAGAAAATCCAGCCCGTCCATCGGCTGCATCTTTACGTCAGCCAGCACAAAATACGGCGGCTGTGGGAGCGCTTCCAGTATTCCTAATGCTGATTCGCCGTCACGGGCAGTTTGCACGTTAAAGCCGTTCAGCTTTGCGGCTTCCGCCAATAAATCTGCAAGTAACGCTTCGTCTTCAACGATGAGCAAATCAATCACGGCACAATATCCCGGAACGCCAACGTGTTAAGGTCGTACCTGTCCTTGCCCGATGACAACCCATTTATAAGTTGTCAGTTCTTCCAGCGCCATCGGCCCGCGCGCATGCAGCTTTTGCGTGCTGACCGCTATTTCTGCGCCCAACCCTAGCGCGCTGCCGTCGTTAAAACGGGTGCTGGTATTCACAAACACCGCTGCTGAGTCAACTTCCTGCACAAAGCGGTCTGCGTTAGCCTGGGTTTGCGTCAAAATGGCTTCGCTGTGGAAGGTGCTGTGAGCGTTGATATGGTCAATTGCTTCGTCCAGCCCATCCACCACTTTGAGGCCAAGGATCAGCGCCATCCATTCGGTATCGAAATCGCTATCCCCTGCCGCTTGCACGCCGGGAGCGCCGCTCACCAGCGCTAAGGCGCGGGGTTCAGCGCGGTAGGTCACGCCAGAGGCGCTTAGCCGTTCGATCACGCGGGGCAGAAATTCAGCGGCTACCGCCTGATGCACCAACAGCGTATCTACTGCGTTGCACACGCTGGGGCGCTGCGTTTTGGCGTTGAAGGCGATTTCCACCGCCTGATCCAGCTTCGCGGTGTCATCTACGTAGATATGGACGACGCCCAGCCCGCCGGTGATCACGGGAATAGTGGCGTGTTCGCGGCAGAACTGATGCAGCGATGCGCCGCCGCGCGGGATGATCATATCAATCGAGTCGCTTAAGCGAAGCATCTGCTCAACATAAGCGCGGTCGGTGCTTTCGATGAACTGTACGGCATCGGGGGGAACGTTGGGCAAATTCAGGGCTTGCAGCGCGCCGCGTATCGCCCCGGCCAGCGCCAGATTGCTGTTAAAAACTTCGCTGCCGCCGCGCAAAATAGAGGCGTTGCCAGTTTTTAGCGCCAGCACCGCGCAATCTACGGTCACATTCGGGCGCGCTTCATAAATCATGCCGATCACCCCGATGGGGGTGCGGCGTTTAGCGGCATGAAGGCCGTTAGGCAGCGTCGTTTCGCTGATGATGGTGCCGACTGGATCGGGCAGTTCGGCTACTTTGCGCACATCGGCGATGATGCCGGGCATCCGTCGCGAAAGATCAAAGCGATCTTTAATCAGCGTTTCGTCCAGACCACGCGCACGCGCCGCTGCTAAATCGCGGGCATTGGCTTCAAGAATGGCATCAGTGCAGGCTTCAATCGCATCGGCAATTGCCAGCACCGCGCGGTTTTTCTCATCAGTTGACGCCTTCGCCAGTGAACGGGCGGCCAGTTTCGCGCGCAGCCCGGCAGCGTTCAAATCAAACATAAATCAGGGTTTCCAATC
Source organism: Chloroflexi bacterium OLB15 (assembly GCA_001567085.1). Lineage (GTDB taxonomy): Bacteria > Chloroflexota > Anaerolineae > Aggregatilineales > Phototrophicaceae > Flexifilum. The sequence goes on along the minus strand of LMZS01000063.1, from coordinate 12,447 downwards.
TCAGGATTTTTAATTCAAGCCGGTTGACCTGAATCGATCCATCAACGATCAATTATCCTAACAATACCATATTATTACGATGGATAAGCGCGTCACCGTAAGTATAGCCCAGAATGTCCTGAATCACGCTTGATTTTGCGCCTAACAGCTTGCGCGCATCGGCGCTGTCATAGCTGGAAAGCCCATGCGCGATCTCGCGACCATCGGGCGCGAACACGGCCACCGTCATTCCGCGCTTAAAATCATCGTCAATGCGGGTGACGCCCACCGGCAGCAGGCTAGCGCCGCCGCTCAACAATTTACGCGCCGCGCCGCTGTCTACATGCACCTTGCCGCGCGTCTTTTCGATCAACAGATGGCGCTTGCGTTGATCTACATAACCGGCGGCGGCTTCAAAACGGGTGCCAACTGCTTCGCCGTGAACGATACGCTCAAGGCTGTTTGAGGGGCTTCCCGCGGCAACGATGGTCGTTACGCCGCCACGCGTAGCTAGCCGCGCTGCCTGCAATTTAGTGATCATGCCGCCTGTACCCAAACCGGTGGTCGTGCCCCCCGCCAGCGCAAAGGTTGAGTCATCAATCGTATCAATGCGCTCGATCAGCTTTGCATCCGCGTGCTTGCGCGGGTCAGCCGTGAACAAACCGGCCTGATCGGTGAGCATGATCAGCAGATCAGCTTCTATTAAAGTCGCAACTAATGCCGATAAATTGTCGTTATCCCCAACGCGAATTTCTTCGGTGGCGATGGTGTCGTTTTCATTGATGATCGGGATAATGCGCTGGTCAATCAGCGTGAGCAGGGTATCGCGCGCATTTAGAAAACGGGTGCGATTGCCTAAATCTTCACGGGTAAGCAGCACTTGCGCCACTACCAGATCAAAAATCTCGTAAAGCTCGCTGTAACGCTGCATCAGGCGGCTTTGCCCAACGGCGCTGAGCATTTGCTTAACCGGCAGCGCAGGCGATAGATCGGGGAAATTCAGGCGTTCGCGGCCTGCGGCGACAGCCCCACTGCTGACCAGCACCACTTCATGACCGGCAGCATGCAGCGCGGCCATTTGCTGTACCAGCCCTAACATACGCTGGCGATTTAAATGGGGGGTGCCGCCGGTTAAAACGCTGGTGCCAACTTTAACGACGACGCGTTTAGAGGTGGATGAGGACATCAAATCCCAAAAATTACGTGTCAAATCCGGTCATTTGGAGTTCCTTTGCTCATTGAACCACAAAGACGTAACAGACACAAAGGGGAATCAGCACCATCCGCTTGACGGCACCCATCATTTTGATACAATGACTGAACAATCAAATAACTCATCATGAGTGGGCGAGAGAACGGCTTGATGACCCCACGGCAACCCCCGGAGCGCCGGGAAGGTGCCAAATCCGCCAGATTTCTGGAAGATGAGATACGCGCATACCATGCACTTGCTAACGCGCTTCTCGAAATTTCGGGGGGCGCGTTTTTATTTCGCATAGGCTTGGGCTGGCGCGCAAGGAACTACCGTACAATATGAGTCACGACTAATGTACGGCGGTGATTGTGGGGAAGGAAAACGCAGATGCGCCTTCGGCTCGGAGCAAAATTTACGCTGATCTTATCGTTGGTGTTCATCTGCGGGATTCTGGCAAGCTGGGTGGCGTTTTCTAGTCTGCTGCAGGAACACGCAGAGCGTGAAATGACGGCGCGTGCTTCAGCGCTGATCGAAACCATGAACTCGGTTCGGCATTATACGACTACGCAGATTAACCCGCTGTTACAGGATGAACTGGCGGCATCGCCGGAATTTATATCCGAAACGGTTCCCGCGTATTCGGCGCGTGAGGTGTTTGAGCAGTTACGCACACACCCCGAATATGCAGAGTTCTTTTACAAAGAAGCGTCGGATAACCCGACCAACCCGCGCGATCTGGCGGATAGTTTTGAAGGCGCATTGCTGGCGCAGTTCCGCGAGCAACCAGATCAAACGCTGCTTTCAGGCTTCACCCAACGCGGCGGCGTGGAAGTTTACTACAATGCCCGTCCGCTGCGCGTGAGCGCTGAAAGCTGTTTAAGCTGCCACAGCTCGCCAGAAACTGCGCCGGAAAGCCTGCTGACGACCTACGGGCTTGACAGCGGATTCGGGTGGAATGTGGGCGATACTATCGCCGCACAGATCATCTACGTGCCAGCGGCTGAGGTGATCGGCAATGCCCAGTCGTGGGTTACGCTGACGATGGTGGTGGTGATCGTCATTTTCGCAGTCGTTTTGCTGCTGATGAACTTCCTGCTGCGGCGCATGGTGATCAAGCCGATTGAAAAGATCGCCACTACCGCGCGCAAGATCAGCGAGGATGTGAACTGGACGCCGGATGCTGCGGATGTGGTAACGGTTGGCAAAATGGCCGAACGCAGCGACGAGATTGGCGAGACGGCGCAGGTTTTCGCCAAAATGACGCGGGAAGTTTACGACCGCGAGCAGAAGTTGAAACAGGAAGTGCGGCGGCTGGAAATTCAGATCGATCATGCCAAGCGCGAGCGCGAAGTGAAGCAGATCACCGAGACGGATTATTTCCAGCAGTTGCAAAGCAAGGCGAAAAATATGCGTGACCAGCAGGAAACGAAATCGCTTCAAGAGGGTGATTTGCGCCCGAATGAGGGATAGCACAGAAGAAATGGCAGTCAGCTACGTCTATATAGAGATGCAAATTTGTAAATCCTACGCGGACAAATCAACACAATTTTCCAATGAAGATTTACGCCAACTAGCGGAAGCTGTGCAAGAATTTCGAACAACAAGTGAACCGAGTAACCCATGTCCCTAAGAAACGCAAACCGCACCTACACCAACCGCCGCTATCTGGATGCCATTCAGGATCACGTGGTGATCTTCGATGGCGCGATGGGCACCACTATTCAAGGGTATCACCTCACCGCCGATGATTTTGGCGGCGAACGCTATAACGGCATGAATGATTATCTGGTGATCACCCGCCCGGACGTGATCGAAGAAATTCACACCATGTTTCTGAAGGCGGGGGCTGAGGTGGTGGAAACCGATACCTTCCGCAGCAACCCGATCACGCTGGCAGAATTTGGGCTGCAAGATCGCACCGTAGAACTCAATAAGACGGCAGCGGCGCTGGCGCGGCGGGCGGCGGATCGGGTGGCACAGGAAACGGGCATCCCGCGTTTTGTGGCGGGCAGCATCGGGCCAACTGGCAAGCTGCCCAGCGGCAACGATCCCGATTTGAGCAACGTCACCTTTGACGAGCTGGCTGAAGTGTTCTACCAGCAGGCGAAAGGGCTGGTTGAAGGCGGGGCGGATGTGCTGCTGATCGAAACATCGCAGGATATTTTAGAAGTGAAGGCGGCGATCTGGGGCATCAACCGCTATTTTGAGGATGCCGGGGTACGCATCCCGCTGCAAGCGCAAATTACGCTGGATACCAGCGGGCGCATGTTATTCGGAACGGATATCGCCAGCGCCCTCACCACGCTGGAAGCCCTGCCGGTTGACGTGATCGGGATGAACTGCTCCACCGGCCCGGATTACATGGGCGAGCCGGTGAAATACCTGATCGAGCACAGCGCGCTGCCGATTTCGGTGATCCCCAACGCCGGGCTGCCGATCAACGTAGACGGCGAAGCGGTTTACCCGATGGAGCCAGAGCCGTTTAGCGATATGGTGTCTGAGTTTACGCGCTGGGGCGCGAGCGTGGTTGGCGGGTGCTGCGGCACGCGCCCTGAACATATCAGCAGACTGTACGAAAAAGTGCATGGCCACAGCTATGATGAGGTGGTTGCAGGAAGCGCCAAACGCCGCGCGCCAGTGACGCGGGAAGCGGAAAATGAGCCGATGGCTTCCAGCAACATGCGCGCCTTCCCGATGATCCAGAATCCCGCGCCAACCATGATCGGGGAACGGGTGAACACGCAGGGAAGCCGCAAGGTGAAGCAGCTTTTGCTGAACGATGATTACGACAGCGTGATCCCGATTGCGGTGCAGCAGGTGGAAAGCGGCGCGCACATGCTGGATGTGCAGGTGGCGCTGACCGAACGCGCCGACGAAGCTGAACAGATGAAAACGCTGGTCAAGAAGCTGGCGATGGCGATAGAAATTCCGCTGATCATTGACGTGACCGATCCGCAGGTGGCCGAAGCCGCCCTCTCGGTATATCCGGGTCGCGGCATCATCAACGGCAATAATCTGGAAAATGGGCGCGAGCGCATTGATAAAGTGCTGCCGATTGCCCGTAAACACGGGGCGGGCGTGCTTTCGATGACCATTGATGAAGAAGGCATGGCGCACACCCGCGAGCAAAAGCTGGCGATTGCCCAACGCATCCGCGATATCGCGGTGAACGAATACGGCCTTGCGCCAGAAGATTTGATCTTCGATACGCTCACTTTCCCGCTGACTACCGGGCAGGAAGAGCTGCGCAACGACGCGATTGAGACGATGGAAGGCATCCGCCTGATCAAGCAGAATTTGCCCGGCGTGATGACTGCGCTAGGCATTAGCAACGTTTCATTTGGCGTGACTCCGGCGGCGCGCGGCGTGCTGAACAGCGTTTTTCTGTATCACGCGGTGCAGGCGGGGCTGGATATGGCGATTGTGAATCCGGCGCATATCACGCCATACGCCGAAATCCCTGAAGAACAGCGCAAATTGGCGGATGATCTGATCTACAACAGCGATCCTGACGCGCTGCCCCGCTTCATCCAGTATTTCGAGCAGAACAACGTACAGCTTGCCAGCGCTGAAGCGGATGATCCCGTAGAGAATATGACCAGCGAAGAAGCGCTGCATTGGCAAATTGTGCATCGCAAGAAAGACGGGCTGGAAGCGCTGATTGACGAGAGCCTGACGCGGCAAGACCCGGTAGGCGTGCTGAACAACGTGCTGCTGCCTGCGATGAAGGAAGTGGGCGATAAATTCGGCGCGGGCGAGCTGATTCTGCCGTTTGTGCTGCAAAGCGCCGAAGCCATGAAGAAAGCGGTCAGCTATCTGGAGCAGTTCATGGATAAGGTTGAAGGCGCGTCTAAAGGCACAGTGGTGCTGGCGACGGTGTACGGAGACGTTCACGACATCGGTAAAAATCTGGCTAAGACCATTTTGAGCAATAACGGCTACACGGTTCACGATCTGGGCAAGCAGGTTCCAGCCAACACGATCATTGAAAAAGCGGTGGAGTATAAGGCTGACGCGATTGGCTTGAGCGCGCTTCTGGTGAGCACCAGCAAGCAGATGCCGGTGATCGTGAACGAGCTGGCGCGGCGTGGGCTGAAATATCCGGTCTTGATCGGTGGGGCGGCGATTAACCGCAAGTTCGGGCGGCGCATCCTCTTTCTGGAGGAAAACGATCAGCCGTATGAATCGGGCGTGTTCTACTGCAAAGATGCGTTCGAGGGGCTGGCGGTGATGGATACGCTGACTTCTGGCGGCGGCAGCGCCTTCATCCAGCAGATCAAAGATGAAGCCTACGCCGAAATGGAAAAGCCGGTACCGGTACGCCGCGCGCGCAGTCAGGGCGAAAAGACGGTTCAGCCCGCGCCCACAATCCCGCTGCCGCCGTTCTGGGGCAGCAAGACGATCACCTATATGCCGCTGGAGATCGTGCTGAAATATCTGCATAAGCCCGAATTATTCCGCCTGAACTGGGGCGCAACCAATACGCATGGCGAAGCGTGGGTGAAGCTGGAAGCCGAGTTTGAAGCGCGGTTAGATCGTATGAGCCGCGAGGCGCTGCGCGAAAAGACGCTGCAACCGCAGGCGGTTTACGGCTATTTTCCCGCCGTCAGCGAAGGCGATGATTTGATCATCTTTGATCCCGTTCCATTTGAAGCCGCGCTGGCCGAGCATCCTGAGGGCGCAACGCAGCAGGTTTACGCCAGCGTAGAGCGGCGTGAGATTGCGCGGTTGGGCTTCCCACGACAGCCTTTCGGGGATTACCTGTGCATCAGCGACTACTTCACACCGGCCAGCAGCGGCCTGATTGACGCGGTGGCGCTGCAAGTGGTTACGGTGGGCAACGAGGCGACCAGAGCCTTTGAGCGCCTGCAACAAGCCGATAACTACAGCGAAGCCTATTTCTTACACGGGCTAGGCGTGCAATCGGCGGAAGCGACGGCGGTTTATGTGAATCGGCAGGTGGTCAATGCTGGTTTGGGCATCCCCGCGAATCAGGGCAAACGCTATTCGTGGGGTTATCCGGCCTGCCCTGAACTGCGCGATCATCAAACGGTGCTGCGCTTGCTGCCGCAGGCGGAAACGGAACTGGGGATGGGGCTTAGCCCGTCGTACCAGTGGATGCCAGAGCAAAGCACAGCGGCGATTGTGGTGCATCATCCTGACGCCAAGTACTTCAGCGTGGGCGTTGACCGCGTGGAGCAAATTCGCCAATCGTGAGCGGGACGGCGTTGTAAAGAATGATATTTAAGACCCTCATCCTTGCCTGACGGCACAGCAGATGAGGGTTTTCAAAGCTAAAAGCAAAGGAGAGCGCGGCGATGGGCTTGCGCGATTACATCATCAATGTGCCGAAGGTTGAACTGCACGTGCATCTGGAAGGCTCAATGCCGCCGGAAACGCTGCTGGAACTGGCGCGCAAACACCAGATCAGCCTGCCAGCGAATACCGTAAGCGGGGTGAATGAGTGGTTCAAATTCGTTGATATGCCGCATTTCGTTGATATTTACATCACGATCTCAAACTGCCTGCAAACGGCGGAAGATATCGAGCAGCTTGCCAAAGACTTTTTGCGGCGGCAGGCTGAACAAAACGTGCTGTACACCGAGATCACCTATACGCCCTATACGCATTACCATCAAAAGGGGATTTCGTTTCGCGAGCAGTTGAACGCGCTGAACCGCGCCCGCGTATGGGCGGAAGCCGAATTTGGCGTGACCATGCGCTATATCTTCGACATCGCCCGCGAAGTGCCGGAAGATATCGGGCTGATCACCGCCCAATGGGTGATTGATGCTTACCAGAATCCCGAAAACAGGATCGCGGCGCTGGGGCTAGGTGGGTATGAGATCGGCCATCCCCCCGAAAAACATGCTGCTTCGTTTGCCGCCGCGCGCGAAGCTGGCGTGCCTATTGTGCTGCATGCGGGCGAACACGGCGGGCCAGACAGCGTGCGCGGGGCGATTGCCTTAGGATCGCAGCGGATCGGGCATGGTGTACGGGCGATTGAAGATGCGTATCTGGTGCGCGATCTGGTGGAGATGCAAATTCCGCTGGAAATTTCGCCCACCAGTAACCTGAAGCTGAAAGTGTTTCCATCGCTGGCCGAACACGCCATTCAGCCGCTGATCGAAGCAGGCGTGAATGTCACCCTGAACAGCGATGATCCGCCAATGTTCAACACCACGCTGACCGATGAATTTCTACAATGTGCCGATACTTTTGGCTGGAGCGCGGATCAGGTTGATGATCTGATTTTGAACGCGGCGCGGGCGGCGCTGATTTCTGCGGCTGAACGGGCGGCGCTGGAAGAACGCATCCTGACTGGCATGGCGATGGTGCGGGCGGAATATTTAGGATAGTGAAAGCCGAACGCGGCGATCCGCGTATTCGCCCGCTTTCAAAATCGGTCTTGTAAACGGTATCGAGTGTTTCTATGAAAAAGCGAAACCTGAACGGCGCGTTTGGCTGCCTGCTGGTGATCGTCCTGATCATGATCTGCGCGGGAACGATCACCTTTACGCTGGATAACGTGTGCTATGCCGGGTTAACCCAGCGGATGCCGATCTACCCCGGCGCTGAAATTGTGAACGAGGAACACAACATGTTCCGCCAGTTTGGTATGGGCAACACCACCTTGACGCTGATCACACCGGATGATCAGGACACGGTGCGCGCATGGTACGCCAGTCGCAACGGCACGTGGCTGCGGCAAAGCCTGCAAAGCGATGATCCGAGCGCGCGCTTGCTGCGTACTTTTTCGCAGTATCAATTTGATGTGAGCGAAGCTCCGGGTGGCGTAGGCTCGCAGGTGATTTTGTTCGGCACCTGCGTCAGTTGACGCGCCAGAGATCAACCATGCCAACACAACTGACTTCCCTCCCGGATATACGATGACTCCACACAGCCGATCCGAATCGCGCAGCGTATTCGCGGGGGTGGCCTTCATCTCGCTGCTGGTGATCATCGTGGGTTTCGGGCTGATGCTCTTTTTGCATTACCGTTGGGCAAACCGGATCGCGCTTTGCCGTTCCACCTATCGGGATGTGCTGGCGTTGACCATCCTGCAAGAAGACGCGCTGCCGCTCTGGCAGATTGAAGGGGCGTCGGTGACCTTGTTTGAGACGACAACCGCCGCCGCTGTGGTTGAAGAAAGCCTGAACCAACGCTATGCCCTGCTGATGCGCGAAGGCGTGCAAAGCGGCGATTTACGCAACCTGCCCGCGCGCAACTGGGTGGTAGAAAGCACCGATAGCGGCGCTAGAGTGACTGTAACCTGCGAGTGATGATGATGACCCACCTGAGTTTCAAAACACGCCTGACTCAACCTGCCCCGATCCTCGCAGATGGCGGGATGGGTACGCTGCTGAGCGATAACGGCGTGCCGATGGAAGCCACCAACGACAGCCTGAACCTGTCACAGCCAGAAACCGTCAAGGCGCTGCACCGTGCCTATTTAGAGGCTGGCGCGGAACTGATCGAAACCAACACGTTCGGCGCGAACCGCTACAAGCTGATGGAACATGGTCTGGAGGATCGGGCGCAGGCGATCAACGTCGCAGGGGCGAAGATCGCGCGCGAAGCGGTGGCGGAATCGGGCGGGACTGCCTACGTCGCCGGAAGCATCGGGCCGTTAGGGGCAGGCTTGCAGCCCTATGGCAGGATCAAGCCAGAGGACGCCAGCGCCGCCTTCAGTGAGCAGATCACGGGGCTGCTGGCGGGCGGGGTGGATGTGCTGATCTTTGAGACGTTCACCGATCTGGCCGAACTGCGGGTGGCGATTGATGCCGCGCATAAGACAGCGCCAGCGCTGCCGATCATCGCGCAGATGACTTTTGGCCGCGATGATCGCACTATTTATGGCTATCTGCCGGGGCGCGTCGCCCGTGAATTGAACGAAGCAGGCGTTGATGTGATCGGCGTGAACTGCTCTGGTGGGCCAGCGCAGATCACCCGCGTGCTGATCGCGATGCAGGATGCCGTCCCTGACGCGAAACTTTCGGCTATGCCCAACGCCGGATACCCGCAAAATGTAGGCGGGCGGATGATTTACACCGCCAGCGCCGACTACTTTGGCAGTTATGCGCGCACCTTTCGCGGGTTAGGCGCGGCGGTGATCGGCGGGTGCTGCGGCACTACGCCAGCACATATCGCCGCTTTACGGCGCAGCTTAGATCTTCCCGAAGCGGAAGGCGAGCGAATCACCATCACCCGCCAGCGCGAAGACGATGAGCGCGCGGCACAAGCGCCAGATCGCCCCTCTGAGCTATCTCACCGATTGGCGACGGGGCAGTTCGTGATCAGCGTGGAGATGAACCCGCCGCGCGGCCACAATTTTGAACGCCTGCTGAACGCTGCCAGGACGCTGGTAGATGCCGGGGCGACGGTCTTGAACATCACCGACAGCCCAACTGCGCGTATGCGCTCCAGCCCCTGGGCGGCCTGCCACGCCATTGAGCAGGCGGTGAGCATCGAAACGATCCTGCATTTCCCCACGCGCGGGCGTAATATGCTGCGCGTTCAGGGCGACTTGCTGGGGGCGCACGCTTTGGGGCTGCGGAATATCTTCGTGTGTATGGGCGATCCCACCCGTATTGGCGATTACCCGGCGGCGATGGACAACTACGATATCGTGCCTTCGGGGCTGATCAAGCTGGCTAAACAGCGGCTGAACGAAGGTATTGATCAGGCGGGCAACAGCATCGGCCAGCCCACCAGCTTCACCATTGGCTGCGCGCTGAATATGGTGGCCGATGATCTGGATAAGGAAATTGACGTGCTGCGTAAGAAGATCGCCAATGGCGCGGATTTTGCGCTGGCGCAGGCGGTCTTTGATCCGGCGAAGGCTGAACGTTTTCTGCGGCGTTATGAGCAGGTAGAAGGCCACCCGCTGGAACTGCCGGTTTTGATCGGCATTCTGCCGCTGTACAGCCTGCGCCATGCCCGCTTCTTAAATAATGAAGTGCCGGGCATCGAAATCCCGGAAGCCATCTTCAAGCGGATTGAAACGGCAGGTGAAGGCGCGGCGCAGGAAGGGGTGCGGATAGCCCAGGAACTGCTGCGCGACTTGAAAGACCTTGCGCGTGGGGCGTATATCATCCCCAGCTTCGGGCATTACGATTTAGCCGCGCAGGTGGTAGACGCTGTTGGGGTGGCAAGGTGAACATAATACGCTCCATGATCCGGGCTTTGGGCGCTCATTTTTGAGCCGCCGAGATGCCGAGATCGTGAAGCGCGGCGGGTGAGGGGCGCAAAAGGCAGCTTTCCGCGCTCAGCATACCTGTGTTGTCTGAAGAACGTGTCAGGATTATCTTCTGGCACGTTTTTTTATTTGAACAGGTTGCGGCGCTGACAGGGTATCATTTTTATCTGCTGTCTCGTAAAACAGCAATTTTCGATGAATTTCATTATATAACTTGACAGTTATATAACCAATATGGTATATTAAATATCATGACCACGACTTACGAAGCACTAGCAGAGCCAACACGCAGGCAAATCCTTGATCTACTGAGGGTGCGCCCGCGAATGGTAGGCGAACTGGTCGAGATGTTGGGGATGAGCCAGCCGCTGATCTCGAAACATCTGCGGGTGCTGCGTGAGGCGGGGTTAGTCAATGTGCGTCAGGATGCGCAGCGGCGCTGGTATGAAGTGCGACCTGAACCATTGGCAGAAATGGCCGACTGGCTAGCCCCTTTCCGCCAGATGGCTGAGGCGCAATTCGATCGTTTAGAGCAATTATTGATAGAGCTGCAAGAGAAGGAGAACGATGATGGGCAAGCTAAAAGTGATCGCTGAACCGGGATCGCATGAAGTAACGCTGGAACGCGAATTTGATGCCCCCCGTGAACTGATCTTCAAAGCGTATACCGATAAAGCGTTGATCTCGCAGTGGTGGGGGCTGCGCAGCAGCGCCATCACCATCGATCAATTTGAAGCGAAAAAGGGCGGGGTTTGGCGTTTCATTGAGCGCGATGCAAATGGCGACGAATACGCTTTTAGCGGCGTATTCCATCAGGTGAAAGCGCCTGAGCGTCTGGTGTATACCTTCGAGTATGAGCCGATGGAAGGGCATGTGATGATGGAAACGATCACGCTGGAAACGCGCGACGGCAAAACTATCGTTCACGACTCTTCAGTTTTCCAGACGGTGGCTGACCGCGACGGCATGATTCAATCTGGCATGGAATGGGGCGCGAACGAAAGCATGGATCGCCTGGAAGAACTGCTGGCGACGATGTAGGAAGGGCTGCTCGCCATTCTGAGGGCGCGGCTTGCTGCGCCCCTACCCCCTGATGCGGATTTCTTACAGGCGAGAACATGATGATTTATGCCTGCGGCAGCGCTAAGATTCAGAAAACATTCTGACGAGGCTTGCTATGCAACCGATAGAAACATCCCGCCTGATCATTCGCGAGTACACCCTTAGCGATCTTGACGCGGCGCATCGTTTACAGGTGGAATGCTTCGGGGCTGATGCCGATTCGCTGGACGTGACCCGTGACTGGCTGGCGTGGTCGGTTGCCAGCTATCGCAATCTGGCGCGGCTATACCAGCCACCCTACGGCGATTATCTGGTGGCGCTGAAGGATACGGGCGAAGCAGTAGGCTCAGTGGGGTTGGTGTCGCAGGGCGTGCCCTGGCGAACGCTGCCAGCCTTTCAAGGGGAAGCGCCGCGTGATGGGCTGGTGCAGCCGGAATATGGCCTGTTCTGGGGGATTTATCCAGCGTATCAGCAGCGGGGATACGCGGCAGAGGCGGCGAAGGCGATGATTGATTTCGTATTTCATGGGCTGCATGCGCGGCGGGTAGTGGCGTCTACCGATCGCGCAAATATTGCCTCACAAGCGGTGATGAAGAAGGTGGGGATGATGGTATATCACAACCCAACCAACGAGCCATTCTGGTTTGAGGTGGTGGGGGTGCTGGAGAATGGGGGATGAGTATCAGCGCCAGTAAGCCCCCCGCGAGACCCTCCCCCCTGTTGCCTGCATAATAAATTGATCTATACTTTGCAACAGTTCTATTTTCCACCGTGAAAGCGCCCTGACAATGCTGCGCCGACGAACCTTGACTCACGCCCCTGCCCCCCTATCGCCAACGAGCCAGCAGCGCCAACCCGCGTCTGCGCAGCGCCCGCTTACCCCCCCAAATAACGGTCTGTTGATGCTGAGCCACCACGCTGGCAACCGCTATCTTCAGCGCACGCTAGCGCAAAATGGCAGCCGCCCCACTTTGAGAATGGGCAGCAGCCGGCGCGGGAGTGAAGCAGCCTG
>LMZS01000062.1 GCA_001567085.1 Chloroflexi bacterium OLB15 | reverse complement strand
ACTCATGAAATCGTCTTTGCCGGTGATCAGGTTGGATTATCGGGGCAGCTTGACGTACCTGAGAATAAAAATCGTTCCACCCATCCGCTGCTATTCGTGATTCATCACGCCGCCGTCCCTACCCGCGAGGGATATACGTCCTTTGCCGGGGTGGCGCTGGAATGCAACTACGCCGTTTTCCGCTTGGATAGCGCGGAAGTGGCCGCAGCGGCGGCGGGGCGCGCGGCAGCACGATTCAAGATGCGGTGAACGCTTACGAAATCGCGCTTGAACAGGCGCAGGTTCGGCGGCAAAATGCAATCATTCTGGCGTTGGGCGCGGGAACAGCTTTGTTGGGAAGCAGTTTCGGGTTATTTGCGCGGGTACAGCGCCCCGCTGGCGTGCTGCTGGTTTCCAATCAGCTAAATTCACGGCAAATACTGGCGTTGGATACGCGGATCATGCTGGTTTCCAGCGCGGGGGACTGGAACGCTGCCCCCGAATATACGATCAACGCCGCGCAAGCCCATCGTCAAACTTACTCACACGGCGCCGATGCCTTCATTGCCCCTGATGCTGATAGCATGCTGGCAATCGAAACGGGCGCTATGCACCCTCGATCACGTAAGGAAATAGCAGCTTGGCTCCAGAACTTACAGCGAAATTCCACATCAATCTAAGCGGCCACGCCGCCATTGTTACCGGTGGCGGTACCGAAATTGGCCGCGCCTGCGCGCTCGCATTCGCGCAATCTGGCGCGGCAGTCTGCGTAAATGATCTCAATCCAGACGGCGCTGACAGCGTAACCGCAGAAATTAAGGAAGCGGGTGGCAGGGCGATAGCGTGGCAGGGCGATATCTCCAATCGCTTTCAGGTCGCCGCCATGATCGAAAATGCCCGTGATGCCTTTGGCCGTATTAGCATTCTGGTCAACGCCGCCAGCGTGTTTCGCGATGGCCCGCTGGACAAATTAGACGAGTGGGATTGGCGGCGGATACTGGATGTGAATTTGACTGGCGCGTTCTTCTGCACCCAGCTCATCGGGCGGGTAATGGCCGACGAAGGCGGCGGCTCAATTGTTAATATCGCCGCAAACGCGGGGCATGGGCGCACGCTACCCGACGGAATTTCTTACGTCGCCAGCAAAGCAGGCATGATCGGGCTGACGCAGCAGAGCGCGCGTGAGCTTGCGCCGCAAAACATTCGCGTGAACGCGGTTTGCCCCGGCAATCTGGTTAATGCATACGGCCAGAACGAAGAACTGCCGCAGAATATGCTGGCGCGGCGCGGCACAGATGCTGAGGTAGCCGATGTGGTGCTGTTCTTATGTTCAGATGCGGCGCGGTTCATCACCGGGCAGGCGATTGATGTGGATGGCGGCGGGTTATAAACGCCTACCCCATCGGGTCATCTTCAGGCTTACCGCGCAGATAGCGAATGAACAGCATATTTTCGAGCGTGATATGCAAGCCAACCTGCTCATAAATTTTTAGCGCGCCGCTGCGATTCTGAGCATCCACGCCCAGCGCAGCTTTCTTCAGGCCGCGCGTGGCAAAAAGGGCGAAACTTTCGCGCAGCAGCGCCGTCGCCACGCCGCGCTTACGCCACGAACGGCGCACAAACAACGAATCGACGTAGCCAACCTGATAATTATACCTTGCGGGAATATTATTGAGCGAAGCCGCCGCAAGCTGATCACCATCCCATAGCAGCAGCCACAACGCAGGATCAAAGTGCGGATAATCAACCATGTATTTCCGCCAGCTTTCAAAAGATTCGTCGCCAAACGAATTGAAGTGATCAAGAAAGGCTTCGCCCTGTGCCTCGTAGACCGTGAGGGCATCACGCTCCACATCAAACGGGCGCAGTTCAAGGCCTTCAGGCCGCAGGGGCAGCGAAAGCGCGTCTGAGGAGGACAGGTCTTTTTCCATCTCGAAGAAGCTGCGTAAATGAGTATGCCCGGTGGCTTTCAGCAAAGCGACATCCCCAGTGTTCGTGCGCAGCGCAAGGCGCTGAACGCTCAAGGGCTTCGCCGGATCAACCAGCATTTGCGAACGCTCAACAAACTGCGCGTCTACCAGCTCAACCAGCCGCGTGCCGATGCCTAGCCGCCGAAAATTGGGATGCACACGCCCTGTACCTCGCGCACGATGCAGCATCAGGTCAGTAATTGGGCGGGTACGAGCATAGGCAATCGGCACATCGTCACTTAAAGCAACAAAGGCAGTGGTTTCAGGGTCTACATTATCAGCCCGCCAATACTGCTCCATATCTTCAAGCGTGACCGTGTTATGACCGCCATCTGCGGCCTCTGCCAGATTCCACATTTCGGCCAGTGATGGCAAATCTGACCACTGAAACAGACGGTAGCTGATGCTCATGGGGTTCCTGATTCCCATTCAGCCAGCCGCATATGCCCAAGTTCATGCCAGCGCGAAATCACCGGCACAAGGCGCAGTTCGCGCGAGATCTGCCGGGCAGCCAGCGCAATCACCGAGCTAAATGAAGGATAGGCAAAATCCAAACCGGCAAGGCTATCCACCTTCAAGCCGTCAACCATGCCCGCAGCGACCACATTCACCAGTTCAATCGCCTGCTCGCCGATCATATGCGCGCCAATAATCTCCCGTGTTTCCCGGTTGACTACCATCTTGCAGAAGCCTTCGGCGCGGCCATCAATCACCGCGCGGTCAATTTCGCTGAAAGGAACCGTAACAACGACAACATTTTCTTTTCCCAACCGCGCATAAGCATCGGCCTCCGTTAGCCCAACCGAAGCATAGTCAGGATCAGTAAAGCCGCCATATGGCACCAGCAGTTCTTCATATTCGCGGCGCGCGCTAGTCATCAGCATATTATCTATGGCACAGCGCGCCTGCTGGCTGGCAGTTTGTACCAGCATCATCTTGCCGGTGATATCGCCTGCCGCGTAGATATTTTCAACCGACGTTTGCAGATAGTCGTTAACGGCAATATACGCGCCATGCGTCTCTATGCCAGCGGCAGCAAGATTTAGCGGCTCAAGATTGCCCGGCCAGCCCACCGCCGAAACGATGATCTCAAACTGCCCCCGCTGCTCTACTCCCTGATGCATATAAACCAGCGCGTACTCATCCCCTGCTGCCTCAACCGCCTGCGCGGCCGCGCTGGTCAGCACCTGCATGCCCTGCCCGCGAAATGCGCGCTCGATTTCTCGCGAAATCAGATCGTCATCTTTAGGCAGCAGCCGTTCCGCCATCTCGAAGATCGTGACCTGTGCGCCAAACGTTTGAAAAATGGTCGCCAGTTGCAAGCCGGTGGCGCTGCCGCCCACGATAGCGATAGTTCTGGGCAGCGTATTTAGCCGCCAAATATCGCTGTTGGTTAGCGCAAGTTCACCGCCGGGAACGGGCAGCTTGCGCGCATGGCCGCCCGCGCAGATCAGAATGTTTTTGCCGACCAGCGTGCGCCCATCCGGCAAATCAATTTGATGCGCAGAGCCAAAGCTGGCGCTGCCGACATTCTCAAATACTTCCGCGCCAACCAACTGCAAATGATCGATCAACTGCTTCTTTTCCTGTACCTGATACACCACTTGCTGGGCGCGTTCCATCAGGCGGGCAAAATTGACCTGCGGCCTTTCCGCCTCCAGCCCGTACAGCTCAAACAATTCAGTATCCCGGTACAATCGGGCGGCCTTTGCCAGCACGCGCGTAGGCACGCAGCCATCGTTGGTACAGGTACCCCCCAGCAAACCCCGTTCGATGATCGCGGTACGCGCGCCTAATTCCCGCGCGCGTAAGGCAGCCGTCACCCCCGCCGGGCCGCCGCCAATCACGATCACATCATAGGCGCGATAATCGGTCATCAATCCCCCTCGTAGGTATCCAGTAAGCGGGCGTAGTGCGCGGGAACGCGCTGCTTGAGCAGTGGAAATAGCTCACGCCAATGTTCAAGCGATTGCGGCTGAAGCAGCGCATCAATGACTTCAATGCTATCACGCCCGGCCTGCGCCAGCATCTTGCCAGTAGGGTCACAAATGAAGCTGCTGCCATAAAATGAAACCGGTGGTTCCACGCCCACGCGGTTGGCGGCAGCGATGAATATGCCGTTGGCGATGGCATGGCCGCGCATCACCGTTTGCCACATCTCAGCCGTATCCATCTCAGGATCAGTTGGTTCGCTGCCAATGGCGGTGGGATAGTAGATAAATTCAGCGCCGTTCATTGCAGAAATACGCGCCACTTCAGGAAACCACTGGTCATAGCAGGTGGGCGCTGCCAGTTTTACCGCGCCAAGATGATGCACCGGATAGGTGCTGCCCGCCGTAAAAAAATGAGTTTCGTTGTAGCCTTCGCCATAAGGCAAATGTACTTTACGGGTGAAGCCAGCGATTTGCCCGTTCGCGCCATGAACTACTGCCGTGTCATAAAAATGCGTTTCGCCCTGCTCAAAAATGCTGGAGACGATACTAATACCATACTGCGCCGCCAGCCCACCAAAGAACTGATCAGCGATGCCGCCGTGCAGCGGTTCTGCCCACGCAAAACCAGCGGGATTAGTTGACGCCGGAAAATAGGGTGTAAGCGAAAATTCAGGCAGGCATACTAATTGCGCGCCGCGTTGAACGGCTGCCGCAACCAGATCGCGGTACTGTGCCATCATAGCGTCACGGCTGCCCTGATAGGCAAGCTGGATCAACGCAACGTGCAGGGGCTGCATAAGCATCCTGTATAGCCAGCAAGAGATGTATTGAACTATACCGCAAGGTTGAACTGTCGCGCATTTCTGCGGACAATCACAGCCTTTCGCGGCTACAGAAGGGCTTGAAATGCGTAAAACGATTTTACTTCTCATCATCACGGCGCTGGTGAGCAGCGCGGCGCTGGCACAGGAAACCACGCCAGAAGCCGAAATCCCGGCAGGTATTTTCTTCGACGATTTTAGTTATACCGGCACTAGCGACCCGCTATTTACAGATCGCGGCTGGATCGTGCGTACCGAAGAAGGTTGGCCGGGGGTACCAGGCGCGTTCTGGAATCCAGACGGCGTTTCAGTAGTGGATGATCCCGAAAATGCGGGCAACCGCCTGATGCAGATGGTTTCTACCACTGACGGACGCGAAGATCACACCACGCAAACCCAGTTTTGCCAGCAGCGCAAATTTCATCTGGGCACCTACGCCGCGCTTGTGCGCTTCAGCGATGCGCCAGAATCGGGGCTGGACGGCGACCAGATTGTGCAGACATTTTACGTGATCAGCCCGCTTGAATTTGAACTTGACCCGAATTACAGCGAGCTGGATTTTGAATACCTGCCAAACGGCGGTTGGGGCACGCCTGCGAACACATTTTTCGTGACCAGTTGGGAAACCTTCCGCCCTGATCCGAACTGGTTAGCGGTGAACGAATCGTCCACACAGCGCGGCTCGCTGGCCGATGGCTGGCACATGCTGACCATGCAGGTCACTGACGAGGCCATCACCTATTACCTTGATGATGCGATCATGGGCGAACACGGCAGCGATTACGTTCCTGAAGTGCCGATGTCCATCAATTTCAACCTGTGGTTCATCAACGGTGGATTGAACGCGCAAGGGCGGGAACGCGCCTACGTGGAGCAAATTGACTGGGTATTCCACGCGCAAGAGGCCATCGTAATGCCCGAAGAAATCATGACTGCCGTCGCAGCCTTCCGCGAAGGCGCTGTTACCTTCAACGACAGCGTTCCGGTTGGCGCTGCGGTGCTGGAATCACCCTGTAATTTTTAACCCTTCGTCCGTGATGCGCCGGGCAGAGTATAGGCGGAACACGTCTGTACTCTCTCGGCCGCCCCATGCAAATCTTCGCAAAAGAGACTCTTATGCAGTGAATTATTATATTATTTCTATATTGCGAGATGACGAAGCGGGGAATTTCACCATGCAGGCACTTCCCTATTCGGTCACATCCGAACAATTTTTTATCAACAACAATATCCGCATGATTGCCAGCAGCGACCCGCTTGGATGGGAAGGCTTGACCCTGCGAGAAGTATGGGCAAATTCGATGCGCGATTTTCGGCGTAATCCGCTGCTTAAAAATGACGCCTTGATTGTGAAATTGAAGGGGGCAACCCACCAGCAATTGCGCTTAAACGGCAACGTATTTAATAACCATATTGTTCCGGGAACCCTCTTGCTTTTCCCGTGCCAGTTTCAATCTGAAATTCGCTTCGAGACGGCGCACACCTACGCCGTGCTTGAGTTTGATCGGGACATGTTCATTGAGCTTGCGTCCGGGTTGGGACGGGGTGATCCGTCGAAGATCGAATTACAACCTGCGTTGTGCTTCAGCGATCCGCTTCTTTATCACTTCGGCCGTGAATTGTGCCATGAAGTAGAACAGGGCGCGCCGCAGGGATCGCTTTTCGCAAGCTCTGTAATCAGTGCCATGATGTTTTATTTGATGCGTAAATATTCCAATTTCAGCCGTCTGCCTGGCATTAACGGCGGCAGGCTGACCACAGAGCAGTTCAGGAAGATCAATGAATATATTCATGAGCATCTGGATCAAAAAATAACGCTGACTGACCTGAGCCGGTGCCTGTATGTTAGCGTGCCGCATTTTGAAAGGATGTTTCGGGCTACGCTGCACTGCGCCCCTTACCAGTATGTGTTGGAATGTCGTCTGGAACAGGCTAAATGCCTGCTTAAAGGCAGCCGCTTGACCATTTATGATGTTGCCCGTCAGTGCGGATTCGCAAATCAAAGCCATTTCACCAGGCACTTCACGCGGCATACCGGCGTGCCCCCTGCGCGCTATATGAGCGGTGCCAGCATACGCCAGTAAAGATGATGGAATCGGGCAAGATGCAGCGTTAGCGCCGCGCTATGCTTCACTGGAAACAATTGACCTTGATCATTGATAGGGGGAAACAGCGATGTCCGGTGAAGAAAACAAAGCCCTTGTTCGCCGCTATCTGGATGCCATTAGCGGCAAGCCAAAGCCTACCAGCATTCTGGATCAGTTCTTAAGCGATGAAATCTTAAAGCGCCATATTGCTGAGACGGAATTTGGATTCCCGAACTATGAGATTATTGCCGAAGAAATGCTGGCCGATGGCGATAAAGTAATGGTCAAAGTCCTGATTCGCGGGGTGCATCGCGGCAATTTTATGGGCATACCGGCAACGGGTAAACAGATCGAAGCGTTAGGCGCGCTGATCTACACCATCACCAACGGTAAAATATCAGACCATTGGATGCTCGCGGATAGTATGACGATGATGCAGCAGCTAGGCGTCATCCCGGTTCAGGAAGCATAAAGCACCCCGCTGTTTACAGAGCTGTATAAATCAATAAATCATTTCAAGCAGGGCGTGGCTTGCTGCGCCCCCTTTTCTCTCGCTTCACCCGAAATTCCACGCCGCTAAATTCATGCTGATCACTTGCCTTCCTTGACATAACCGAACGGTAGTGCTAATTTGAAGTTACTGTTCGGTGTGAATTTTCCAACCATGACGCTGGAATTTGCCAAAGTTGTTGATCAAGTAGAGCGCATGGGGCGCTATATCGGCAATCGTGCCCAATCAATGGTCGATAAGTTAGAAATCGCATTGGACTGGTTTGCCGCGTCGGATGATCTGGATGCCGTCTGGGAGCGCATCAATGCGGTGCGTAATTCCGCGGTGAGCGGCTATCGCGGCGCAGCGCCTGCGCCGCAGCCCTATGATGAAGTGGTTTCGGGGATTGGCGCGCTGCCGCCGCTGCCCAAAAACGCCGCGTTTGTGGCGGCAGATGGCTCGCAAATTTACCCCGATCCGCATGGTTCAGCGTTGTTTTACCTGATCAATCTCGGCTCGCTCACCTATTTTACGGGCAGGATCGGCTGCCTGAACCCTATACACAACCGGAATTGATCTTCATTGAAGACCTGCTCGAAGATCAGGATGGCCGCCTGATCAACAGCCAAACGGTGAACACCCGCCGAATGAATGCTGAAGTACAGCTTTTAGCGAAGCGGGCATGGGCGCTGGATCAAACAATGCAGGCAGGCACTGAAGTGAATGCCCCGATCTTCACCATCCATGACGGCAACCTGCTCAAATTTTTCAGCCCCACTGAGCTGGTGGATGCGTGGCAGTTGGAAAGAGACTACTTTAGCGCGCTGCAAAAATTGCGCGAAAGTAACGCCTGTCTTGCAGGTTATATTGACCGCACCAGCAGCAACAGCGTGATCAGCCTGCTGCATTTACTGAATTTACCGCTTGAGGAAGTTAACGACGCCAATCTAAAAACCAACGGTCAAATTGAAGGTGTAAGCGACGCGCAGTTGTTCGCCAAAGTGCTGCAATCCGGTGAGCGTTCGGCCATCTTCGCGCAAAGCTCGCCGCAGAACAAAGACTATAAAGACAAATACGGCGTAGATTACGAAATTGCCTTCTTCTATATCAACGTGGGCGACATAAGGCCGCATATCGTGCGCGTCGAAATTCCGATGTGGGTGGGGCGGCACAAAGAGAGCGTGAATCAACTTCATGCGCTGCTGGTGGCACAGTGTGCTATTCAAGGGCGCGAGCGCTATCCATACGCACTAACACGGGCGGATGAGCTAGCCTATATTAAGCCAACGGAGCGCCATCAGTTAGACGAATTGATCCGCGTTGAGCTGATGAAGCAGCAGATGATGCCGGAACGCTCGACAAAACTGGAAAGTAAGGGGATGGCGCGGTCAACCCGTCGCCGTCACATCTTGGGAAATTAAAAGCAGGGAGTATATAGAGCGTTATGACCAGAGGCAGTGATGTCGTAGGCCGCGTGCTGCGCGCAGGCACAACCGGCTTTGACTGTGGCACACGTTCCAGCAGCATCAACGGCAACCAGAATTTTGGCGCGTTTGTGACGGTCAATATCAGCGATGGCGAAGATACTCAGGCGATTGGCTTGATTTATGCCATTCGTATTGATGATGATCCGCTGGCGCGCGAACTGGTGATGGCCGCCAATGTGGACAATAACGCGCTGCTGGATCACCGCGAAAACCGCATGGTGCCGGTTGAAATTTGCGTGATCAATGTAGGCTTTGCGGTGAATGGTGACTATTACTACAACCTGCCGCCGCGCCCGCCCATGAGCTTAACCGAAGTACACTTGATGACTTCAGACGAAGTGCGCCGCTTCACAGAACAGACCGACTTCATCCGGCTGGTGCTAAACGCTCGCGATGTGAAACCGGACGAGCTGCTGGCTGCTTCGCTGATTTACGCCTCATACGCCTATCATGAAAGCGAACGCTACGATTTTATGGTGCGCTGTGGCCGCCGTGTTGCCCAGCTTCTTTCGCACGATTTGAAGCGCCTCTCACACATTCTGAATTTGATTACGCCTATCAATACGGTGGGGTGATCGTTACGATATTTCCCAGAATGGACTATAACGCGCCAGCATTTTTCTGCCGCGCTGCCTCAAACAGCATGATGGACGCTGCGACCGCTGCGTTCAGCGATTCGGTTTCTGCCGCCATTGGAATATAGACGCGCTGTGTGGCCAACTGTGCCGCCTGTTCGCTTTCGCCGTGTGCTTCGCTGCCGATGATCAGCGCATGAGGCGCGCGCCAATCCGCCTGATCGTAGCTCACATCGCCAGTCATATCCGCCAGATATACCCGCAAGCTCTGGCAGTAAAGGGCGATGCGCGTCCAACTGGCTTCCAGAACCGGCATCCTGAAATGCGCGCCCATGCCCGCGCGCAGCACTTTCGGATTGTAGGCGTCCACAGAGCCGGGCGCATTGAATACAGCTTGCACACCTGCCGCCGCCGCCGAGCGCAAAATCGTGCCCATGTTGCCGGGGTCGCCAATGGCATCAAGGATCAGGATGCGCGACGGTGTTTCTGGCAGCGCGGGCGGCTGAAGCGGGAACACGCCGATAATGCCCTGCGGCGTTTCGGTATCGCTCAAATAACGGATGATTTCCGCCGAGACGGGAAAAAGTGAGGATGAGATATGCCCCGTTTTGATAAGCGCTTCTTCCGCAATCGCGTTCGGATCGTACAAAATAAAATCAGGCTGCAAGCCACGACTTAGCGCGTCCTGAACCAACCGCACACCTTCCAGCGCCATTTTGCCTTCTTTGCGGCGGGCTTTGCTTTGATTTTGCAGCGCGTGAGCCAGTTTTACGCGCTCGTTTTGAAGGGAAGTGATGGTTTCAGGCATGGTCAGTTGTGAAATAGGCCTCATCCCGCTGCGCTTCGTTTAGCTTCCCCTCTCTGTACATCGGGAGGGGATTAAGGGGTGAGGTTAATTGAGATAATCCGCTAATTCTAGGCGTTTTTGAAGGCAAATAAAAAGAGCGCGATTGCTCGCGCCCTTTCAGGGTATTGCTCTTGTTCAACTTGCGCCTATTGGTTTTGCTGCGCCAGCGCGGCCAGCTTCTGGAAGGTGGCGGCATCGCGAACAGCAATGTCGGCCAGAACCTTACGATCCAGTTCGACGCCAGCTTTCTTCAAGCCATACATGAAGCGGCTGTAGCTTAGCCCGTTCAAACGCGCACCGGCGTTAATACGGACGATCCACAGGCGGCGCAGCTCGCCACGGCGGGCGCGGCGATCGCGGTAGGCATAGAACAGGCTCTTGAGCATGGCCTCGTTCGAACGGCGGAACAGGCGGCCGCGCGTACCCCACTGACCTTTAGTCAGCTTGAGCACTTTCTTATGCCGTTGGCGGCGGTGAAAACCAGTTTTCACACGTGTCATGGGAACAAATCTCCAGGCGGTTCACTCGCAACGCGCGCTTCGCAAAACTGAAGCGTCTTAGGGGGCGCGCGAATTCAGCGCGAGCAGAATCCTACGCTGGCGGGTTCTGTTTGTAAAGACCCAGGTACGGCGCCAGCTTCTTGATGCGCTTGATGTCGCCAGGCGCAGTTACCACAATGCTTTTGCTCAACATGTTCTTTACACGATGGCTGCGGCGGCGGCGGAAATGGGTTTTGCCACCCTTCGTCCGCAGAATTTTACCGCTGCCGGTCATCTTGAAACGCTTGGCTGCGCCTTTATGCGATTTCAATTTATATTTTTTTGCCACGATCTTTCTCCGCTTGCGCCTATTTCTTGGTTGCATCCTTAGCCGGGGCTAGCACCATAAGCATCGTGCTGCCCTCCATCGTCGGCGGCTGCTCAACGATGGCAACATCCTTCAACTCGTTTTGTATCTTGTCCAAACGAACACGTCCAATTTCCGCATGGGCGATCTCACGACCGCGAAAGCGGATGCGTACCCGTACCTTCATCCCGTCGCCAATCCAACGCCGCGCATCACGCATCTTGAATTGCAGGTGATGATCCGATGTTTTGGGCTGAATGACGATCTCTTTAACTTCAATCGTCTTTTGCTGCTTGCGCGCTTTGCGTTCCTTGCGCTGCTGTTCGTACATGAACTTACCAAAGTCCATGATGCGACATACAGGCGGGTCAGCGTTCGGACTTACCTCGACCAAATCCAGCCCCTTCGCCTCAGCCATACTGAGGGCTTCAGCAAGGGAAATTACAAGATTTTGCTTGTCGTCCGTAATCACGCGAACTTCCCGCGCGCGAATCTGGTTGTTGATACGTGGTACGTCTGATGAAGTAATCGCCTGACCTTTCTGGTTTCAGGATCTATACATAACAAAAACAGACTCGCGTATTCCACTCTTTTCACTTGCAAGAGCGGCGCAGTCTGCATAAGCTGACTGGGAGGGCATTATAGCAGACGAATTTTAACTTTGACAAGCGTATGGATCGCGCGCGCTTGATCTATACGACGATCATCACATGGAATGGCGTGAATATATGTTTTACAATGAGCCGTAACTTTTTATGGAGATGAGTCAATGGGCTTCTGGAACGAACAGCGTTTCATCGTCACAGGTGGTTCGGGCTTTCTTGGTCGTCACGTCATCGCACAAATGCAGGCGCTGGGGGCGACTGAGATTTTTGTGCCGCGCAAGGCGCAATATGATCTGGTAGAACATGATGCGATTATGCGTTTGCTGAACGATGCCCGCCCAGATGTGATCATACACATGGCGGCGCAGGTGGGCGGTATCGGCGCCAACCGCGAACACCCGGCCGAATTTTTCTATAACAACCTGATGATGGGTACCCAGCTTTTACATGAATCCTACAAGGCTGGCGTCAAGAAGTTTGTGACCATTGGCACGGTATGCGCCTATCCCAAATTTACGCCCGTCCCCTTCAGCGAAGACGAAATCTGGAACGGATATCCTGAAGAAACCAATGCGCCCTACGGCTTAGCCAAGAAAATGCTGCTGGTGCAAAGCCAGTCGTACCGCCAGCAGTATAACTTCAACGCAATTTACCTGCTGCCGACGAACTTATACGGCCCGCACGATAATTTCGATCTGCAAACATCGCATGTCATTCCTGCTTTAATCCGCAAATTCTTGGAAGCAAAAGCGCGCGGCGATCGGCAGGTGGTGGCATGGGGTACAGGATCGCCCACGCGCGAATTCCTGTATGTTGAAGATGCGGCGCGTGGTATTTTGATGGCAACTGAACGCTATAACGGCTCAGAGCCTGTCAATCTCGGTTCGGGCAACGAGATCAGCATTCGCGATCTGACGCTGCTGATCGCCGAGCTGACCGGTTTTCAAGGCGAAGTGGTGTGGGATGCAACCAAGCCCGATGGTCAGCCGCGACGCGGGCTAGATACCAGCCGCGCCAAAGCTGAATTTGGTTTTGAGGCACAGACCACATTCCGCGACGGCTTGCAGAAAACGATCCAGACCTATCTCGAAGAACAGGTTGGGCAGCCCGGCTAGCTGGCGGCAGACTGCGGCACTAGCGGCAGCACACAGATCTGATATTGTGGGTGCGACTCGGCAAACATACGAACATCCTGCAAGGCTTGATCAAAGGCAGCGACCAGATCCTCGTCGCTGCCTTTGTATCTACGCAAAGTTTGCGCCGCGCAGGCCAGGCATCCCCGCATAGCGCGAAAGCTGTCCGTTTCGCAAGGCACACAACCGTTCAAGCGAATCATCATCAGCATGAAAGCCAGCGTTTCATCATCGAATTGTGAGCCGCATACAGCGCGTTCTACCAGATTTTGAAATAATGGCCCACGCATTTCGCGCAAAGAAGGGATGATTTCATGGGGAAATAAAATCTCATTGTCGGTATACATTTCCCGATACAATCCTTTCCCATTAAAACTATCAGGGTTCAAGAATCTTTTTGTGTTTCACATCTTACGTCTGAAGCGATTCATAAAGTCGTCAAAACTTGTAAAAATTTTCTGATCAGTATCATCACATTCTTTGATCAAAACAGCGTGCAGGACTATTCAATAACTTCAAAGCGTGCTTCATAATAAAGCAGGCTTTCATTCAGGCGGGCAGGAAAAGCAGCGAACAATGTTCAATATAGAACGCTATATCCCTCTCCGGTTGGTGCTGCGTGAGGAATTTCAGAACTATTCAGCTTCAAGGCTCAGGGCAGATATTCTGGCGGGGATCACGGTTGCTGCCGTAGCGCTGCCGCTGGCGCTGGCTTTCGGTATTGCCTCTGGCGCAACTGCCGCCTCCGGGTTGGTCACCGCCATCATTGCCGGCATTTTGATCGGCGGGCTTTCTGGCGCAGGCTTTCAAATTTCCGGCCCCACCGGCGCGATGAGCGCGGTGCTGATCGTGCTGGCAAACCGCTACGGCCTGGAAGGCGTGTGGGTTGCCGGGCTGCTGGCGGGTATTTTTATCCTGCTGCTCGGAATCTTTGATCTTGGGCAAATCGTCAACTTCATCCCTACGGCGGTGATCGCCGGTTTCACCAGCGGGATTGCGCTGATCATCTTCATCGGCCAGCTTGACAATTTGCTGGGGGTTACAACGCCGGGCGCCGAAAATGCGGTCGTGAAGCTGCTGGAATACCAGCATTTGAACCTGGCTGAAATCAATGTGACGGCGCTGCTGATCGCGCTGGCGGTCATGGGGATCATGCTGGTGTGGCCAAAACAGTGGAATATGCGGGTTCCCTCATCGCTGGCAGGCTTAGTTCTGGCGTTGATAGCGACCATCGTCCTGAATCTGAATGTCAACCAGATCGGCGCTATTCCCCAATCTATTCTGCTGGATGCGCGCATGCTGCCACAGAATATCCCCTGGAATCAGCTTGGCGATCTGATCGCCCCGGCGTTATCCATTGCCGCATTGGGGGCTATTGAGAGCTTGCTCAGCGGCACAGTTGGCGCGCGCATGGCAAATGCCAGAATGTTTTCTAACCAGGAATTAATTGCACAGGGCATCGGGAATATCGTCATCCCGTTCTTCGGGGGTGTTCCGGCAACGGCGGCCATCGCCCGTACCAGCGTCGCCATCAAAAGCGGCGGGCGAACCCGTATCGTCAGCATCGTCCATTCAGTGATCTTGCTGCTGGCGGTGCTGGTGCTTGCGCCGGTACTCGCCCGCGTGCCGCTTGCCGCGCTGGCAGGTGTGCTGGCGATTACCGCATGGCGCATGAACGACTGGACGGAAATCCGCGATATTTTTAGCCGCCGCTTCAAAAGCGCAATTTTCGCGTTTGTAACCACCATGATCGCAACCGTAGCGTTGGATTTAACGCAGGCGATCATCATTGGCGTGGGGCTGTCAGCGCTCATCTTCGTCTTTCAGATCAGCCGTTCAAAAGTAGCCGTTCATCCCGTATCTGCCGAAAAGATGCGGCAGGATCGCTACGAGATGCTGACCGATAGCAGCCGTATCGGTGTGGTGTATGTCGTTGGGCCGTTATTCTTTGGCACAGCCACCACCTTCACCGAAGCGCTGGACGATTTAGGCAGCTATCGCGATATTGTGTTGAGTTTGCGAACGGTTCCGCTGCTGGATACGACGGGTATCGCCGCGATTGAGCAGTTGATTGAGCGCGTAGAAGCGCGCGGCGGCAAAGTGTATCTCAGCGGTCTGAACGCGCCGGTTGAGCGCTATCTGGAACGCGCGCATATCCTCGCGCATATCGGGCGCGATAATATAACGTGGAGCGCTTTTGAGGCCATTATCGCCGCCGACACATTCAGGGCGACTAGTGAGAAGCAGACGCCGCTGGCAGCGGAAACCGCATCGTAAAGCGCACTTCAGGCTAACGACTGCGCCATGAAATAGGTAAGATTAACGGGCTATCTGGCATCCGTATTTTAATAATGATTGCTTCAGGGGTACGCTATGCGCGAGCCAATTACGCTCACCGACCAGAATCTTGACGAAGTACTGGCAACAGATAAGCCAATTTTCGTCTTGATCACCAATGGTGATGGGCTGAAAGGCGACTTCAAAACGGCCTTTCAAAAGCAGGCGGACGAAGACAGCCAATATCTCTATGCCCGGCTTGACCCTACCCGCAACCCGCGCGCCGCGCAGATGTTCAGCGCGAGCGATAAGCCGCTGCTGGTGGGCTGGTATTGTGGCGAAGAAATGGTGCGTCGTTCCCGCCCATGGGGCAGCGATTTGCCGCTGGCATTAGAGGCGATGAAAGCGATCCTGGCTGAAAAAGCGCCACCCGCTGCGACCCCTGAAGAAAACCCGACAGAAATAGAGGTCAAGAAGCCAATGGAAGTAATAAATAAACCCGTCAATGTTACCGATGAGACGTTTGAACAGGAAGTTTTACAGAGCGATCTGCCTGTTCTCGTTGATTTCTGGGCAGCATGGTGCGGCCCGTGCCGTATGGTCGCACCAATTTTAGACAAGCTGGCCGGAGAATACGCGGGCAAGCTGAAGATCGTTAAGGTTGATACTGATGCCAACCCCGGTCTTTCGCAGGCATTTCGCATCACCAGCATCCCAAATCTGATGGTGGTCAAGGATCGCACGATCATCTTCAACCAGCCGGGCGCGCTTCCGGAAGCGGCATTCCGCCAGTTGATCGAGCAGGTGCTGGTATTTGAAGTGCCGCCGCGTGAAGAGCAGGAAAACGCGCAGCCCTTGCAGTAACTTCCTGATATGCAATCAAAACGCGAGTCAAGGGACTCGCGTTTTTTATTTTCGCGCTGCACCGCGATCAGCCATCGTTTTCAGGCTGATCGGCTGGCATGTTCCACGCCGTGCGTGCGCCTTTTGGGGTTATTCCGGCCAGGGCTGGCGGTCAACGCGCTGATTTGTCGAGCGATACAAATGCGGATTCGCGCAGCAAGAAGCGCTGTCAGCAATGCCCGCAATCGGCATATCCTCAAAGATCATCCCACGATCCGAAACTGCAAAATGCAGGTGGCGGCTGTTGCCCTGACCGCAGGCGGTATTGAAGCGATCCTGGCGGATGATTTCGCCTAAATACTGCCCACGCTCCACATTCTGATCCAGCAGCGCCAGCCGCACATTACGCGCCAGCGTCACATGCAAATAGAAGGTAGAACGCCCGTCTGCGTGGCGAATTTGCAGCAAACTTTGGTAACCGTCGCTGCACAATTCGCGCATCCGCCCGGCTTCTGAAGCCAGAACCCCGTAACGCTCCCCGGACGCCGGTTGAAAATCAATTGCATTCCCCTGATGCCAGCCGTTGGTTGCCCACCAGCTATCGCCTGCGCGCCAGGGAAGCAGATATGCGCCCGCCAAGGCTGGCAGCGGCGAAACTGCATCATAAAACCCCTGCGGCATCGTTTCTACGATCTGCGCAAATTCAGCGCTGCCCACCAGATAGGCTTGCCATTCTGAAAGGCTGATCTGCCGCGCGATGATTTCAATCACCAGCGCATCAGCCAATTCCACGTTTGACCAGCCATCTTCAATAATCCACGTGGGCACCAGCGTGATCTTCGCCCACCCCGCGCGGTCACGATAGGCAGAAACTGTGTAGAAAAATTCGCCGCGAGGCAGCAGATCGCGGTGTTCATTCAGCGCGGCGATCACTGGCTCGCGCAGCTCCCGTTGAATCGAAAAAATGCCCTCAAACTGGATGGTCAGCGGCGGGTAAGGCGTGATGTCCGTTTGCCGGGCGTAGATGGCGGGGGCAGCCAGCATAACGGCTAGAATAAGAAGATTTATGCACCAATTGCGTAACATACCGAAACTATAGGGGTTTATTCTTTGCGCACAAAATCCAGTTCAGGGAAACCACCGGATCACAAACGATTTGATATTGAAGCCAGTGAGGTATAGGCGGCATTTGCCTGTTACCGCTATAATGCTGCGGCTTCACCCTCCCTCGTGATTTGTGCAATTATATTCTATGCCGGAGAGTTAATCAGCGTGACTACTAACGTGCTGCCTTCACAGCAGCAATCAAAACCAAAACCAGGTTGGCAGCAGTCTGTTAAAAAGTTTCACACATCCGATTTACGCCGCAGCCTATGGCAAATGCTAAACAGCATTGCCCCTTATTTCATCCTCTCCTATCTAGCCTATCGCAGCCTTCAAATCTCTTATGTGCTCACGCTGGTGCTGTGTTTCTTCGCGGCGCTGTTTGTGGTGCGCATTTTCATCATTTTTCACGACTGTGGGCATGGCTCCTTCTTCAAATCGCGTAAAGCCAACGATTTTGTTGGCGTCATCACCGGCATCCTGACCTTCACGCCCTATTTTGCATGGCGGCACAGCCACGCGGTGCATCACGCCACCGCTGGCGATCTCGATCATCGTGGCATTGGCGATGTTTGGACGCTCACTTACGATGAATACCAGCAGATGCCGCGCTGGAAGCGGATTGCCTACCGTATGTACCGCAATCCGTTCATCATCTTCATCATTGGCCCCTCAATCGAGTTCGTCATTTTCAACCGCCTGCCCGGCGCAAACAATTCAGATAAGCCGCGTGATAAGCGCAGCGTAATGTGGACGAATCTGGCGCTGCTGGGCATCGTATTGTTCTTCAGCTTCACCATTGGCTTGAAGAATTATCTGCTGGTGCAGCTTCCGATCATCGCCATTGCCTCCTCTATTGGCGTATGGCTGTTTTACGTGCAGCACCAGTATGAAAATGTGTACTGGGAACGCCATGAAAATTGGGATTTTGCCAGCGCCGCGCTGTATGGCAGCTCTTTTTACAAGCTGCCCAAAGTGATGCAGTGGTTCACCGGCAACATCGGCTTCCATCACATTCACCACCTCAGCCCGAAGATTCCGAACTACAAGCTGGAAGACTGCCACAACGACAACCCGATCTTTACCGAACTTGAGCCGCTTACCCTGCGTACCAGCCTGAAATCCATTCGTGTACGCCTGTGGGACGAAGATCGGCACAAAATGATCGGCTATCACAAAGCCGCCCATGATGCCGCTGAAGCAGCGATGGCAGAAGCAGCATTAGCCGTAGAATAAACTTTCAAAAGCCCCTTACATTGACTGAGGGGCTTTTGTTTTCTTCCAATCACCCAAAATCACAGTATCCTCATCTTAGCCATATACAGGTAAGCATGAAGGGATTTTGCCAATCGCGAAATCTTCATCCCGCCCATGTTGATGAGAAAGAATTGGGCTTAGTTGAATCCTAAAAACAGCCGTATGAGGGAAAATAACCATGCAGCCACGTTTTTTGAATCCGCCAACCATCCCCACGCCGCGCGGCTATACGCAGGTCGTTGAAGTCACTGGCGGGCGCACCTACTATATTTCCGGGCAAATCGCGCTAAATGCTGAAGGCAAGATGGTCGGTGAAGGCGATTTTCGCGCACAGGCGGTACAAGTGTTTGAGAACATCAAAGCCGCGCTGGAGTCTGTTGGCGGAGATTTCTCGCACGTGGTCAAGATCGGCATCTTTGTGCTGGATGTTGCCAACCTACCCACGCTGCGCGAGGTGCGCGATCAATACGTGAATACGGCACACCCCCCTGCCAGCACCGCAGTACAAGTGGCGTCACTGTTTCAATCCGGCTTTCTGCTTGAAATCGAAGCAGTTGCAGTCATCCCCTAAGAGCGCAAAAATAGGATGCGACTCTACCGGATGAAATGATGTGGCCTTACTGATTCTGGACATCGGCAGTTCTTCAGTGCGCGCGCTGTTATTTGATGAGCGCGCGCTTTTGATTCCTGATGCAGTAATTCGCCGCGAAACCCCGTTTGAAATACGTGAGGATGGCGCTGCCGAAGTAGACGCCAACCATCTGCGCAGGCTGGTTGAAGCATGTATTGATGACCTTCTGGCGCATCCTGCGGCGAATACCATTTCGATGGTCGGCATGACCACCTTTGTTGGCAATCTGCTTGGCGTGGGCGCGAACGGGAATCCCCTGACTCCGGTTTACACCTATGCTGATACCCGCTGCGCCGGCGATGCGCTGGGGTTGATCGGCGAGCTTGATGCCGAAGCTGTTCACCAGCGTACTGGCTGCCTGATACACAGCGCCTATCACCCTGCAAAACTGCGCTGGCTGCGGCGAACACAGCCTGAATTATGGGAAAAGGCGCGCTGCTGGGTTGACTTTGGAGCCTATCTTTATCAGGGCTGGTTTAGCAAAGCTGTGCCGTGCAGCTATTCGGTGGCTTCATGGGGCGGCCTGCTCAATCGTAAGGTGCTGGCATGGGATGGCGAATGGCTGCAACTGCTGGGGGTTCGCGCAGATCAGCTTCCGCCGCTTGCCGATTATGACGCGATGCAGACGGGTTTAAGCGATGCCTACGCGCGGCGCTGGCCTGCTTTGCGGAACGCGCCTTTTGCGCTGGCGATAGGCGATGGCGCGGCCGCTAATATCGGTTCAGGGGCGGTTCAGCCAAATACTGCCGCGCTCACGGTTGGCACAACAGCCGCCCTACGGCGGGTATCGCTGGCAAGCCTGCCTTCAGTGCCTTCTGGCTTATGGGGCTACCGCATAGATGCTGCCCATCATCTAATCGGCGGGGCTGCGAACGAGGGCGGCAATATCTTCCGCTGGGTGCGAGATGCTATTCAGCTTCCAGATCGCGCGGCGCTTGAAGCTGCGTTATTGAAGCGTCCGCCGGACGGTCACGGATTGACTTTTTTACCTCTGCTGGCAGGCGAACGCAGCCCCGGTTGGAAGCTGAACGCATCCGGAACCATTCACGGCTTACGCTTATCCACAGACCCCATAGATATCGCTCAGGCGGCGCTGGAAGGCGTTGCCCTGCGGCTGGCCGCTATCGCAGCCCAGTTTGCTACCCCAGTCCAATCGGCAGTTGCCAGCGGCGGCGCGCTGGAACAATCGCCCGCATGGGTGCAAATGATGGCTGATGCGCTGGCGCTGCCGATCACCACGCTGGCGGAACAGGAACTTTCAGCGCGTGGGATCGCCATTTTGCTGCTGGCGACAAACGGGCATGCTCTGGCAGGTTTTCCGCCAAAAGTCGGGAGCATGGTACAGCCGCGTGATATTGGCATCACAGCGCTCAAATCCGCGCGCGAGCGGCAGGCCGCGTTATACGCGCAGCTTTATCAATAGGGCATGCTGATCAGGCGGCGGGTATCGGGCTGTTACTTCAACGCCGCAATCCAGCGCATGTTGTGAACTTTCACCGCATCCCATGCCCAAACACTGTCTTCGCCGCGATTCGTGCCTTCGCCTTCGCGGGCATTCTTGTTGCCGCTGTCGTAGCTCCAGCCTTCGCCGGCCTGTAAATTGACCACGCCATACGGATCGTCAATCACCAGCCCGTTTTCGGTCACATCCTGCATCCGCACAATATGCCCGCTAATGCTCATCATCACTGCGTAACCTTCGCGCAGTTTAGGATCAACATTTGCCATGTACCAATCTTTATCTTTCTTCAGGTCGTAGCCCAGAAATTCAGCGGTCACGCCCAGTTCTTTGGCTACACCGCCCCAGCCTTCAGAGGTGGTACGCGCCGGCAGTTTCTTTTCTACGCGAATATCTTCCAGCGCATCTTCGTACTGTTTGGTCGGGTCAGGGTTAGGCACGCCCAGATACGACAGCGCCATTGCCAGCGAAGTCAGGTTGCACATCACATCGCCAATATTCTTGCCGCCAGAGGTTGATTCGTTATCGCGCTGGCTGTGATATTCAACTTTGGCTTGCAGCGCTTCGTATAGATCGCCGCGCGTCTTTTTCGTCGGTCACTTCGTTGATCAGTTCCCGCGCCCGGCGTATTTCCTCAATACTCAAACGTTCTTTGAGCATCAATTGATCCAGTTCGCTGGGTTGGGGCGGCGCAGGTTCACCGGGGGCGGGTTCTCCCGGCGTAGGCTGCGCGGGTTGATTGCCCACCATATCCGTGATCTGATCCCACCACTGACCAGCAGTTTCGCCAATGCTGTCCCACATATCGCTCAAGCCGCCAACAACATCGCTGATAATCCCACCCTGTTCGGGCTGCGCGGCGTTTTCAGGCTGCTCAGGCTGGTTAGATTCAACCGTTTCTGTCGCTGCTGGCGCTTGTACGGCTGGCAGCAGCCGGGCATACGTGGTTGGCCCGATTTTGCCGTCAACCTCAATGCCGTTCTGCGCTTGCCATGCCGCCACCGCGCGGGCGGTATTTTCGCCCAGCACGCCATCATCGTTGACCCCAACGGCGCGTTGTAACTGCTTGGCGATATCTTCGCTGTAATGCCGCGATTTATTGTATTTGACTGCTTTGCTGAGCTGATCTTCGCTTAATAAGCCGTCAGCCGTATCGCGTTGAAGCGGCGCGTTTTCCGCCCCGTTTTGCTGCGTCATCAACCGCTGCACAGCGCGGTTCCCCATCATGCGCTGCAATTTCAAAATGGCATATGGCTGCACCGGTGATGAAGATCGTTGAAATTGTGGATCAACGCGGCTGGTCTGCGTGATCGAGGGCGATGGCGAGGGCGATGGTTGGTTTGGCTGCTTGCCGCGATGATCACCTTGCGGGGCATTCGTCCCTTTGGTGAACATAAGCGGTGTATCCACAGGTAATTGGCTTGTAGATTACATTGTTGTGCAAGTTTTCTTTTTGCGCAAATACGCTGCTTACCTCTTGATCAATAATCGTGGGGTTCGCGTTACTTTGGCGAACTGCTTACCAGATGCAGCCACGCTCCCCCTCATGAAATCTGGCGCGCGACGACATCCCGCCTGTAAAAGCGGCTATCGCCTGCGCCTCAACGCGCAACTGCCAGCATGATTCTGGCAAGATTCCTCAAGGCAAGATCGGCATAAACACGCTATGATTTGCCGCGATATAAATTGATTTAGGTATCTATTATGGAAAATACACTTGCTGGAAAAGTGGTCATTATTACCGGCGCAAGCTCAGGAATTGGCGCGGCAACCGCAAGGCTGTTAGCTGAATATGGCTGCAAGCTGACCTTAACTGCGCGCTCGGCAGACAAGTTACAGGCGCTGGCAAACAGTCTGAATACGGAAACATTGGTGATTCCCGCCGATATTACCGTTGCAAGCAGCATCATCAATCTGGTCAACGAGACGATTGAGGCGTTCGGGCGCATTGATGTGATGTTCGCCAATGCTGGTATTTACATTCCCGGACGGGTAGAAGATGGCGATCCGGACGCATGGACGACGCTCATGAATGTGAACGTAGATGCGGTACTCCGCTGCGTTCATGCCGTTTTACCGCACATGAAAGCGCAGCAGTCGGGCGATATTCTGGTATCAAGCTCCATTTCCGGATTCGTTGATATTCATTGGGAGCCGATATACAGCGCCTCCAAGCATGCTGTTCAGGGCTTCGTACACACTTTGCGCCGTCAGGTGGCGAAGGATGGTATTCGCGTGGGGGCGATTGCGCCGGGAGCGGTTGCCAATGAGCTGTGGGGATACAGCGATCCCGCCGAAATTGAACGGCTTTCGGTAAAAGAGCGCCGCTTCATACGTTCCGAAGATGTGGCTCAGGCGGTGGCTTTTATGCTCTCTCAACCGCCGCACGTCACCATACGCGATCTGGTGATGCTGCCGCAGAGTCAGGATATATAAATCAGGGTTGAGCGGATACCCGTTCCGCCAGCCATGCGCTGACGGCTTCAACCTCGCGCTTGCCCTGTGCAATTTCCAGCACAAAATCGGCATCTCGCGCCGGATCATACTCCCACCGGTAGCCGTGTCGTTCCAGCGAAAGCTGTGCCGCGCGAACGGCGGTGCGCTTGTTGCCGTCTATAAACAGGTGATGATACGCCAGTGAATGCAGCAGCGCGGCGGCTTTATCTACCGGTGTGGGAAATTGGGGAACGCCAAACAGCACGATATACGGGCGGCGTACTGCCGAATTCAGCAGATGAATATCCCGAATGTAGCCCTCGCCGCTGGTCACTTCGTTGTTGATGTCAATCAGATCATAAGCCGTGATCGGCGCGGGATCATCTACGTTGAAGCTCATCCAACAGCCATTTCTGCTCAACCAGAATCCGCCGAATGGCCGCTACATCGCGCGCTTCATCTGGCTCTGGCGATTGTGGGCATTCTTCCAGCGGAAACCATGCCGCCAATGCCGGTACATCCAGCCGATTTTCAGCAGCAGCGATAAAGGTGTTCAGCGCTTCAGCCTGATTCCACGCTACGCGCTGGCCGTTCACCTCAAACATGAACACAGTCGCTACTGCGGCGGTGCGCTTGTTGCCATCGGTAAACGGGTGGTTTCGCGCCAATGAATGCAGCAGCGCGGCGGTCTTTTCGCGTAAGGTGGGGTAAGCGTCTTCGCCAAACGCGCTGGCGGCGGGGCGGTATACCGCCGCTTCCAGCAGGTCAATATCGCGCACCTTCTGCTTGCCGGTCATGATCTGGTCATTATCCAGCACCGCGCCGTTGATATAGATCAGTTCTGAGAGGGTCAAATAGCGCAAAATAAACCGCGCCCCAATATTTGTTGATTTATGGTCATCCCCTGCCCTGCAAGGTAGGAATGAGGGTTTCTAAGGCTGCTCAATCAATGTACCCCAGCACCCGCAGGTGTTCCAGCACCTTCTCATCCTGTTCAGCAGTTTCGCCAGCTTCCGCATCCAGCGCCACCAGCCCCGCAGCGCGCTGTAGTTCAGCGGCGCGCGCAGGCTCTGTCTTAATCAGGTTGCGCGTTTCAGCGGGATCAAGCGCGATATTGTACAGGGCAACCGGCTGGTCGCCGCGCAGCATCAGCTTGTAATCGCCTTCCACCACGCAGCGGCGCATCTCCCGCAGCGCCATGCGCTCAATCACCGATGGATTGCGATGCTCCAGCACATTCAGAAAAGTGTTCACGGCAAAGGCTTCAGAGGTGATCGGCTGTTCATCCGTTTGGCTCGCCAGCGAATATGCAGCAAAGGGAGCTTCGTCCGCTCGCTGCTCTGCATCCGCCAGATCAAGAATAGTCTGATACAGCCAGCGGGTGGAGATATTCTGGTCGTTATCTGCGCCGCGCCCAAAACGTTCGCCAGCAATCACCATTGGCACATGCGTCAATTCCTGATGCACGCCGAAGCCATGCCCGAACAAATCGTGATCGCCATGCGATTCGCCGTGATCTGCCGCCACAATCACGGTGGTGTTTTCCATCGCGCCAGCAGCTTTCAAGTGCGCGAATAGCCGCGCCAATTCCTGATCCTGCGCGAAGATTTCGGCATCGTAAAAGTCTAGTAATGCCTGCTGCTGCCAGTCGGTCAGCGGCGGCTCTGGCGGGCTTTCCCATGCGGCGGCATCAGCGTTAAAACGGCGCACAAATTCAAATGCCCGTTTGTCGCGGCGCAGTTCCGGCGCAATATGATCCAGCGCATCTTGCGGCGGCACGTAGGGCGTATGCGCGCCCATAAGGTTCAAAAATGCGAACACCGGCTTTTCCGCGCCGCCAGCCTGATAGGCATCCCAGTATTCGATAAAATCGCTGATCGAATTGGCGGTATGCCCCTTGAAATTGATGTAGCGCGTCCAGATCGGCACAATCGTCGGGTTCAGTGCAAGCCGGAACAGCGTGTCTGACTGCGCGAACAAATTGCCAAGTTTGCGGGCGGTTGGCCGAAAGCGCTGCGAAAACTCGCGCCGCAGCCAGGGCTTGCGGGCATCGCCGGGGCGATGAGGCACAGCGCTGGCATAGTTATAAAACTCATCAAAGCCGCGCTGTAGGCCATGATTCACCACGCCCACCAACGGGTTATTGCAAAAGGACAGCGTGTGATAGCCCGCTGTTTGCAGGCGTTCAGCCAGTGTGGGTACGTTTGCGCTCAAGCGGCTGTTGGATTGCGTAACGTGATGGTCGGAAGGCATCAGGCCGGTAAAGAGCGAGCCATGTGCCGGAATCGTCCATTGGGCGGGGGCAATCGCGCGGGTGTAGCGCGTGCCTTCTCCAGCCAGCCCATCAAAAGCAGGTGAAGTTTCGCGATCATGGCCGTATGCCGAAAGCCGGTCACGGCGCATAGTATCGAGAATGATCAGGATAACATTCGGTTTCATGAGAATTGAGGATCGATTCGCACAAGCGAACAAGATGCGCGAATCCTAGCACAGTCTCCATCATGATGACATGAGCAGGTTGAAAGAATGGTCTTAAATCTCGCTTCGACGGGGGCGCATAGGCCAGTTAAGTTAAGAGGCTAACGCCCGACTAGCTGGCAAGCGGTCGCCATTGGGCAGCGGCTTCAATCGCCCGTGTCGCTGTCAAACGGCGGGCAGGGTTTCCGGGCCTGGCGGGGACGATATAAACATCTGAAATTCGGTCATGCGTGCCAACATATGCAACGTAAGTGCTGTCTGGCGACCAGGTAATACTTTCCACCCCTTCGCGCCCGGTTAGCACCAGCAGTTCGCTATCAGTACGCGCCTCGTTGGATGTTAAAAATACCCCCCACTCGCTCTCTTCAGGAACATAGCTGGCATAAGCGATGCGGGTATTATCCGGCGAGCGCGGCCAATAGCTGCTGTCTGCTTGCAGGTCAAGGTCAAGCGCAATGCCTGTGATGGGCGTTTCGTTGCTGGCAATTTGCTCAAAGCCGCTGCCATCAGGGTAAACAGCAAACCAGTTATTGGGATCAGTTCGCGAGAAGAACACGATACGCCCATCATTTGTCCAGCGAATGCCGCCATAGCCCCGGTTATCGCCTGCTGGCGTTAACTGCCGCACCTCGCCGCCTGTAGAGTTCATCACAAACAGGCTCAGGCCACCAGCCCGATCACTAATGAAGGCCAGCCAACTGCCATCGTTTGACCACGCATACGCGCCATCATAAGCCGGGTTATTGGTCAGGTTTCGGGTGATGCCGCTGTTGATGTCGCTTAGAAAAATATCGGGGTTCACCTGATGATAACTGAGGAATGTAAGCTGCTGGCGCGGCAGCAGGCTTCCCGCAGCCTTAGTCACGCTGATAAAAATCAGGCTGACCAGGCCTACAATTGGAAACACCATGATAAGCCGCGCAAGCATACGCCTTTGACCGTCAATATCATCGCTGTTCAGTTACGATTGTATACCCAACGCTGTTGGGGAAGTTCAATAGTGCGATCCCTGCCCCGGCCACACGGGGGGATGGTAAAACCACAGGCCATCGGTAACCTGGCGCGTCGTTCCGGCGGCTACATCGTAAAGATACAGGTTGATGTCCCCGTTCCTATCGCTGCGAAATGCGATCTGTCGCCCATCTGGCGACCATGCTGGGCGTTCATCCAGCGCCCGATTATCGGTTATCGCGCGAACGTCGCCGCTCGCCAGATCGAAGATATACAGTTCCCAATCAGTCCCGCCGGGATTCGCTTGAAAAACGATCTGGCGGCCATCCGGCGACCACGAAGGGAAATAGGCGTGTTCATCTTCGCCCGTCAGAAACCGTGTGCCCGTTCCATCCGCGTTCATCAAGGCAAGCCTGAAACCATCATGCAGATAGGCAATCTGGCGGCCATCTGGCGACCATACAGGAAAAACATGCTGCCCGGAAACGCCTTCATTCAAATGCGTGATCTGCCCATCCAGCACCTGGATCACGATGATATGGCTGCCCAGCGGGCTGGCGTTGACGGCGACGATACGCTCGCCATCTGGCGACCAGTCAGGGTTAGTCGTGTTATCCTGCCCTACAGCGAGCCGGATTTCTTCGCCGCTTTCCGGCTTCAGCAGCACCAGTTCAGCAAGATTCGTTTGCCCCGGCGTGGTAAAAACAATCTGCGCTCCATCCGGCGACCAATGCGGATCGCTGTCCCAGCGCCCGGCTGGCTCAAAGCAGCGTTCGCCAGCGCCCAGCGTCTGCACGCAAATCTGCATAGCCCCCGGAATCGTTCGTGAAAACGCGATTTGTGTGCCATCGGCTGAAACGGATGGCGTATCTTCGCCTGTTTCTGGCGTCTCAGTGAGATTGATCATCATACGCCGCGCAGTGTCCAATATAAAAATATCGGCGATGCCATTATCGCGATCAGCAGCATAAACCAGCCAGCGCGGGCTGCTAAGACGGCTAAGGAACACCAGCGCCGCGCTTAGAATGACAAATGCCGCAAATAGCAGTCCGGTCATCCTGACCAATAGATTCCCTCTATTGCGAGTTTTTCATAGAATAGACTATCATTTTGATGGCAATCTACGAACTCTGAAGGGTAGGGTTTTGGCTGTCAATATAGACTGGTTCGATGAGAACCACGTTATTTTTATGCAGTTTCAGGAATTTATTACGATCGACGATCTGGTTGAAGCCTCATACAACGGGCATGCAATGAGTATTCTCGGCGATCCCCCGGTGCATATTCTGGTAGATGCCCGAAAAGCAAAAACATTTCCAATGAACGCCAAACAGATGAGCGAAAGGCTGCCCGAACATCCTGCGCCGGATCGTGTGGGCTGGGTGCTGGTGGTCACGCCTGATAACGTGTTGATGCGTATCATCACAGCCCTGTTCACCCACTTTGAGATTATGCGGGGTAAGTTCCGCCTGTTTACGGATATGCCGTCTGCGCTCGAATTTTTGCGTGAACAGGACAGCCGCCTGAATCAACCGCCGATCCCCTGAAATTAACAACCGCAGCGGAGTATAATCAGCGCAGTTCGCTTTTCGATAATGCCTGCTAGAAAGTGGCAACCTTTATGAATGATCGGCGCAAGAATAACAAGAACGCTCCCCAGCCTGGCGGTGATGAAGTCGAAGTGGAAACCATCGCTGAAACTGAAAACTACATCGCGTGGCTTTCGCACGAGCCGGATGGTGAAACGGTGTACCATCTGGAATTAGGCGCGGTAACCCTGCATTTCTTCCGCGAAGAATTTCAGGAAGTGCTGGATTTGATTGCCGAAGCAGGGGATGCATTGGCGTGATTGCCCGCAGGTTGGCAGCGATACTGTGCGTCGGCCTGTTCAGCCTCGCCGCCTGCGACAGCGCCAGCACGCAAACGGCCAGCGAACCAAGCGCTACCTCGCCGCAGATCGTGCGCCATCTGGCAACGGTGTATACCTCGCCTACGCCCGGTGAGGAAGAACGCCGCGCCACCCAGATCGCAGCCCGGCCAACCGTTAATTTACGCGAGCCGACGCAAGTTCCTTCGCCAACCATTTATATCGGCGTATTCTTAGGCGCAGAGCAGGAAGAGGGCGTATCTATCGTGGATGCAGCCCGCTTTCAAGGCACGTTAGCCGCGCTTTCGCCAACCTTAAGCGCCGATGCCACAACCACCCTTACGCCCTGTACTATTCCTACCGATCCGGTATTTGGCACAAGCTGGGCAGCCAATACCGCCGCCGTTGAAGCGCTGCGCTGCCCGGTAGCCCAACTGCGCGCCGAAGTTGGCAGCAGCCAGCTATTCGAGCGCGGCGTGATGTATTTCGTCCCTTCTGGCGATATCTGGGCTATCGTGGCAAGCGGCTCTGCGGGCGGCCCGTACTGGCATGTGCCGCAAGCGCCGCCGGAACAAACATGGGAAGTTGCCCCGCCGGACGGTTTGCGTATGCCCCGCCTCGGTTTCGGCGCGGTCTGGCGGGCGGTGGATGGCGTGCGCGAGGCGCTTGGATTTGCCCGCACCGATGAAACCGCCGCATCCCTCTCAATTCAGCAGTTTGAAGGCGGCTCGCTGCTGCTAGACAGCAGTTCCGGGCAGGTCTTTGTGCTGGTTGGCACGCCAGATGACGGCACCGCCTACGGGCCATATTAGCCATCTGCCTATCACCAAACCCTCTTGTTGGATTCTGCTATAATGACCTTCTCTACCGGTGAAATATTCAGGATTCACCATGCGAAGATTGATCATCCTGTGTGGCTGTTTGCTGCTTTTGAGTGCCGCGTCGCTTGTCGCAGCACAGGAAACGGCAGAAGGTGTTCCCGCGCAGGCGTACCAGACAACGAATTTACGCAGCGGCCCAGACACGCGCTTTGATATTGCCGGGCAGGTTGCGGCAAACGAAGAGGTCATTATTACCGGGCGTGACCCGTCAGATCGCTGGCTCTTAGTGCTTACTGAAGATGGGATCAACGGCTGGGTGCCAGTTTACGCGCTGGTTTACGAAGGCGATTTAAGCCTT
This sequence comes from Chloroflexi bacterium OLB15, assembly GCA_001567085.1. Classification (GTDB taxonomy): domain Bacteria; phylum Chloroflexota; class Anaerolineae; order Aggregatilineales; family Phototrophicaceae; genus Flexifilum. The sequence goes on along the minus strand of LMZS01000062.1, from coordinate 51,453 downwards.
ATACCCGTGATTGACGAGAGCGCCGAAGAGAATGGTGATGCGGTATGGATCACCACTTATGGGCGTGTAAACGTGCGTTCAGCGCCAGATTTCGCGGCGGAAGTAGTTGGGCAGCTGGATATTGGCGATACAGCCCCGGCAATTGCCCGCTGCTGCCCCACAAATGATTGGCTCTATATAGTATTTGAGCCGTCATCAGGCTCAAACAGCGCGGCTACCCCGGCGGCAGGCGCAGGCGAAATAACAGCCACAATTGAAGGCTGGGTCGCCTATTTCACGGTGAACATCACGGGCGATCTGACTACCCTGCCCATTCTCACCGAAGGTGATGTTGGGGATGTGCTGGTTGAGCCATCTGATCTCATCTCCACCCGCTTCAACGCCCGTATCCGCACTGAACCTACGCTGAACTCGACCATCATTACAGTCGTCCCCTTCAACACAACTGTTCAGCCGCTTGGTCGCACTTCAGACAACCAGTGGCTATATGTGGCTTATGATGGCCTTGAAGGTTGGGGCAGCGCGCCGCTGTTTACGATTAACGGCAGCCAGCTTAGCGCCCTGCCGATACTAGCGACTGTGGAAGCCACGCAAGAGCCGGAATAAATCAGGCGGTATCGCGTATCCTGAAATAAAACGGGCGCTTCAATTTAACGAAGCGCCCGTTTTAATGTGCCATGTTAAAAGCTATGGCTGTATATCTTCACGCCGCGCCAGCGCGGTTCCCCCCGCCTGCTCACGGTCATAGCGGGCTTGCAAGGCATCCTGCAAATCCACCTTCGCCAGTTCTACCGTCGAATCCTTCTCTGTCAGCAGTTCTTTAGGCACAGGGATGCGCTTATGCGCCAGATAATCAACCAGCGCATCGCTAAAACTGCGGGTTGTCGCCTCCTCGCCATACTGCTCAACCATTTCGCGCAGATGATCGATCATCCACAGGTAGAGATCGCCTTCTGTGCGATGGGAGTCTTTCGCCAGCACATTGTACTTGCGAATTAAGGTGATAGCCGGGCGGTAGACCGTGTCGTACCAATCTGCTGCCGCCTCATCCAGCGGCACTTCTTCGCCCCGCTGAGAGCTTAAGACCGCCTGATGCACGTAAATATGACCGAGCAGATCATCATAACGTGAAGCTTCACTCAATTCGATGGCTTGGTGATGCGGGCGCGTATGCGCCAGCCCGGTTTGCTCCAGAAATGCAGCATATGCCGCCGCCTCATCCAGATCGCGAGAGGTCATATCTGGCGTCAGGCAAATAGACGTGGGCAGTTCGGTTACGTGCGCCTGAATTGTGCGCGCACCCATCTGGCGCGCTACAGAAACGCGGTGGTTGCCATCGCGCACAAAGTACACATCGCCCACCTGATATAGCTCAATCGGCGGCAAGCCGGTCATGCCGCTAGCCTGCGCGTATATCCGGCTCCATCGCTCTTGCATGCCCTGCCGCTTCGGCTGAAAATTACGGGTAAAGTCGCGGTAGCGCCCCACGCTGCCAACAATTTTGTCGAGCGGTATTTCCTGCAAGCCTTTATAGTCTTCTTCGCGCAGGCGCAGCCGCGTGCGCACATCTTCAAAACTCAGGAGTTCTGCGGGCTTTCCCCGCACCAAATTAAGCAGTTCCGTCCAAAAACCGCGCATACGCGCGCCCTGAAACGCGTTTATCCCCTGTGCATAGTTCATCTGGTCATGTTCGTCAGGCACATGCGCCTCCAACCTTAACTTACACCCCGAATCTTAAGCGAAACCATGCGTCTCGTGCACGATCCGAAATGCACAATCATTGTACCCACTTCATTATCAAAGATGGTGGATCGTATGGTTAACAGTTATGCAATTACAGGCCAATCGTGTGAAATATGCCGCGCCGATGCCTGTATCGTAGGGTTTCTTATATCCCTTTTGCCCGTGTGGCTGTACAATGGCGCGCTTGTGTTGGGTCGCCAACAGTGAGTTTAGGGAACGCGGATTGTTCGGCAAGCCAGCCCTTCACAAAGTGCTGTGTTGAATTATGAAAAACTCATCAAATTTACGGTGTTAGTACTCATGTCCCACCCGCCGCGCGCCAGATCGTCGCTGATAATTAAAACAGTCGTTAATTTTCAGTTTAGGCTTAATGCTGTTTTATGGCTGCCCGCACAACCGCGACTGGTGAATATCCGGCCTTACCGCTTGGCGCTGACGATCAATTCCCCGTCATCCCAGCGCTTTCGGCTGCTCGTTTCGGTTTATTCGGGAATTTTGCGATGCGCCTGATTGTTGTATTTGCGCTGGTCTTTCTAGGCGGTTTAACCGTTGTCATGGCACAGGCGCGGGTGAACGCCGATGATCCGGTGGCTTCGCTCAGCGAGCTTTTGACCCCGCCCGACGGCTGCTCCATGCCCTGCTGGCACGGCATTCAGCCCGGCAGTACCACCGTCGCCGAAGCGGTAGCGGCCTTAGAGCAGCTTCCTTTTGTCGCTGAAGTACGCATCGTTCCCGGCATGATCTCATGGTGGTGGAACGACTTCCGCCCAACCGTTTACGAACAAACTGGCCGCGCTTTCGATGGCCGTATCGAAACCGCAGTGCTTAACGGTGAAGAGCGCGTGATCAGCGTCGTTCTGCAAACCACGCTTACCCTTGGGCAGATGGAACTTGCGCTTGGCGATCCAGACTCGCGCACGCTGCACACCGTACACCCCGACAATGACCGTCAAGCTGACGGTGTGGTGCATATCGCGCACTATGGCAGCGTGAACGTGTTCAATATCCTCACCTGCCCGATGGATGTGGTTGATTTCTGGAATTCGCCTGTTTACGTAGCTTTCGGCACGCCTAACCTTGCCTTTGAAGGCGACGTGTTCCAAAGCGAGCTGCTGCCCGGCTGGTTCTTCCGCGATACCGCCCCCGGATGCACCTCAAACTGAGATCAGCAAAAAGCCAGCACGAGTCCTTTTAAGCCCCCGATTCCGACTGTTCGCCAGATCATTTGCGCCTGTCATGTGCTACTCTACGGGCGCGCTCTCGCCAAGCGATTGAATCAGCGTGAAAATTGCCAGCAGTTCTGATGGCGTGTACTGGTCATCAGCGGTGATCATTCGGCTGCCGGTGGAGCCATTCACGGTGAGGAAATAGCGATTTCCCTGCGTAACGCTGCCTTCGCCAGCAAACACACCCTCTATCTGGAAAAAGTTGATCTGGTCTAGCATACCGCGCAGCGTTTCAATGGCGGCGGGGTCTACCTGCACCGGCACGTCATTACGCAGCACCGTGCCATCGCTGCTAATGTTGATGATCGTGCTTTCGCTGCTGTTCGCAGAGCGAATCTCTAGCTGCACGATGTCAAATTGCAGCGGTTGGGGAACGCCTGGCGTGCCGGACGTATCTATATAGCCAAGCTCACCACGCGGCGGAACGGCAACCGTTTGAGCGATGACGCCCAATTCCGAAGGCGTAGACGGTGGCGCAGTATCCACTTCTGCCGGGGTTGGCGCTGGTGTGGGTTCTGCCGCACCACCGCAGGCCGCCAGAAACAGGCAGGCGCAAAGGATCAATAAGCTAGCCAATCGCATCACTTGATCTCCGGAATTATCAACGTTTCGATCTTAGCACGATCCAGCGACCGATAATCGTAAAGCCAGCGGCCGCGAACAGAACCGCTTCAGGAAGCAGTGGAAGCGCATAACGCTGCCAGTCCAGCGGGCTTAACAGCAGCGTGATCACGGTGATTGCCGTCCACACGCTCAGTCCCAGGGTTGGCGCCCAATCGCGGCGGGGCCGCCAGCGCGGAATATATAAGCCAATGCCGCCCAGAATCATCGCCGCCGTCAGCATCCATCCAATAATTCCGCCAGACGAATAGCCAGCCAGCGGGGATGCCGTATACGCCTGAATTTGCTGCGTAATCGGCTCATATTCCGCCCATGCAGGCGCTTCAAAAAATTGAGGTGGCCTCAAAAACGGATTAGTAAAAACGCCAGCGATACGATCTTGTACCGGCATCGGCCCATCCGAAAATGCGGCGACCTGCGAATCGATCAATTCCTGGCGAATTTGCAGCAAGTCGCCAATGCGCGCAGGCGGATCGCTCCACAAAGCAGGCGAAAGCGCGATGAAGCCCAGCCCGGCCATTATTCCGGTAACGATCAGCGCCGCCGCCGTCGCTAGTATTCGACGAAGCTTAAATTGCGCGCATCCGGCAATGAACACCCAGCCCAACGCGCCGGCTACAAACGGCAGCGCCGAATGTTTGCTGGCAAGCGCCAACGCGCATGAAGCCGCCAGCGCCGGCCACAAATACCAGCTTACCGCCCCACGCGCGCGCCGCGCCGCCAGCACCGCGCCGGTCAGCGCCGACAGCAGGCCAAAGAACAGCAGCGCGCCTTCCTGCACCGCGCGGCGGCCATTCAGCAGTATCACCGGATGCAAGGCGAACAACCCCGCCGCCAGATAGGCCGTTGGCCGCCCGCCGATCTGCCAGCCGATGCCAAACATCACCGGCACGCTGAACGCCAGCAGCAGCGCCGACGTATAGCGCCCCGTCAGCAGCAGCGATTCTGAGGCAGATGCCCGGTTTCAACGTTGAATCGTAGTCCAGCCCCCAATCCCAGCCGGGGCGCGGCATCAGTTGATCCCGCCCGATACCGATCAGGTTTCTCGCCAGCCCAACCAGATAACGATGCACCGTGCCGTTCAGAATACGAAGCTGATTGTCATCGTCAATGAAATACGGCGGCCCTTGCGTCAGCGCAGCGCGATCCCCATCCACAAACGCGGTTTCAAAATCGCGACTCATGTAAATCTGCATGGCTTCATCGCCATGAAATGGGGCGATTGCCACGCCTGCCAGCACAAACAGCATCAGCGCAAACAGGTAAACCAGGTCAATCAGCGGCAGCCAGCGCCTCATAAAGCCCCACCTTGATCATTTTTCATGCTGTGCAGTTCACCGGAAGATCGTTTTCCAGCACATTGGTGAAACTGCCATCGGCATTTTGCGTGTATAAACCGTAGCGCACCAGCGCCGCCGCCGCGCCTGGCGCAAGCTGAACCGGATACGTATCATCAATCTGCTCGCCTGCAAGCCACGTTGTGAGCGGGCGCAGGCCGTAAACAGGCGCAGATTGATCCCCCTGCCCGATCAAATTGCCGTCGGCATCCAGCACATGCACAAAAACGCTCAAATCTTGCGCCGGCACAGTTTCAGAAACCCATCGCACCGAAAGCGTTAGCCCTTCAGCTTCACACTGCACGTCGCCTTCAGTCAGGATACCGGCGGCGGTCAAGCCGGTGAACACAGGTTGGCGCGATATCTGCACCCATCCCGCCGCAGGTGAGGTTAGATAGACTGGCGCGCCGATCCGATCTTGCCACCATCCCAGCGGCTGATTGTAGAACGTGTAATCTGGCGTGATCAATTCGCCGCTTTCCAGAATAGCGCGGTAATCCGCCTTGTGATCCACCAGCGTTAAGTCAGGGCGTATCCCCTCAACATCGTGGGCGAAGCCTGCGGCAAAATGGCGCGGCCCCCACGCGATCATCACGGTTGCATTCGGGGGCGCGGCCTCTAACAGCGCGATAGTCTCCAGCCCCCCGCGGTTGCCGGTCAGCCCAGCGATAAAATCGCGATTTTGCGCCACCTGTACCAGCCCGTACATCACTGCCAGCGCAGCAATCGCCACTGGCGCAGCGGCGCGGCTTTGTTTCGGGGCATATCGCTCAAGCAGATGTATCAGTTCCAGTCCCGCGAATAACCAGCCAAAGGCCAGCGACAGCGAAATCATCAGCAGCAGCGCCACCAGTAAATCGCTGTACAGCAGGCAGTGAAACACGTAAGCGCTCACGCCCAAAACGGCAAACGTCACGGCGGCGCGGCGGGTATTCAGGCGGGCTGTGCCACACACAAGGCCCACGCAGCCCAGCACGACGCCGGTCAGCGTCAGGTCTTCGATCAACGCGCCAGTCACTTTAGCGATATTCACGCCCAACGCTTCAATAGTTGCTGGCGCGCCGATGAAGCGATCCGCCTCACGCCCTAAAAATTGATCCAGAAACCCGTTAATGCTGTCTGGCTCGCCATATACCCATCCCGCGCCGGAAGCCTCACGCAGCGGCAGATAGGCGTAAGGGATGAAACCGATCAGCCCCAGCAGCAGGCAACCGATCAACACTTTTGGCAGCGCCCGCCCCTGCGCCCGTAAAACAGGCCACATCACGAATAACAGCGCAGGAATCGAAAGCGCCAGCGCCCGATGATGGGCAACAGCCGCGCCGCCCAGCAGCGCCAGCGCATACAGCCGCGCCCGATCATGCCCGCGCAAGCCAAGCGCAATCCACAGTAGGCCAGCAAGCATGAACAAACCAAAAGAATAAATTTCAGCGATCACCTGATGCATCCAGATCAGGCGGGTCAGCCCATAGCAAAGCATGAGCAGCCCTGCTATCCATGCTTTGCCTGAAATATGCAGCGCCAGCAAAAAGATCAGCCCCAGCGCCAGTATGCCCCAGATCAACGACACTACGGCTGGCGCTGCTGCCGCGTCCACGCCTAGCGCCTTCAACAACGTGGTCAGCGCGTTTCCTAATATCACATAGTGCGGGTAGCCCGTTGCGTGCAGCGTACCCCATACGTTCAAAACTACCTGCGTTTCGCCAACATCAATCATGAAAAGATGGTCAGAGCCGTTAGGGATGGCTTGCAAAGTCGGCAAATAAGCGAGCAGAAGCAGAAACAGGGCAGCGCAAAAAGCGGCGAAAGGGGCAAGTCGGCGTGCGGTCATGGTGGCGGTAAGAATACCACACCTGATAGAAGGCGCTTAACAGCGGCCGTCATTGTGAACCCGCCTAAATTGTAAGTAGTACCCTTGATGTGGCGTCTCTCAAAAAGGATGGAGTATGCTTCACGGCAGTCATTCTGCCTCACAACAGGGAGTGGAACTAATGCTCAAGGTAGGCGATACCGCGCCAGATTTTGAACTGGAAAATCAGGATGGAAAGAAGGTTAAGCTAAGCGATTATCGCGGCAAAAAGGTGATCTTATTCATTTATCCGGCAGCCAATACCGAAGGCTGCACCACCCAAGCCTGCGGCTTTCGCGATGAATTTCCCCGTCTAAGCGCTCATAATGCCGTCGTGCTTGGCCTAAGCCCCGATACCCCAAAAGAGCAGCTTAAGTGGAAAATCAAGGAAGGTTTGCCCTACGATCTACTCTGCGATCCGGATCATCAGGTGATCGAAGCGTGGGGCGCATGGGGCGAAAAAACCCTGTTCGGCAAGGATTATATCGGCGTGATTCGCTCGCATTTCGTGATTGATGAAAGCGGCAAGCTGGCAGACGTTCAAATTAAGATCAGCCCGAAAGAGAGCGTTGAACGCGCCGTGCAGGAGATTGACGCGCTGTAGTTTTTTCGGCGCAGTCCATTCTGGCTGAACGCGGCTGGTGAGGGCTAATGGGTGCCCTCACCGGATCATTATCTGGCGCAGCCGCTTTTATTTCCCACGCCTTACCGCCGTCTTTGCCAATCACCCCCTATTCAGGCTAAAATTAACAGTTGCACATAATTCTCGGCATGTCGGAGCAGGACATGGCTTACGGCCGCTTGGACGTATTCTTTCCCGATGGCATCATTAAATCGTTCCCGCTGAACGACGATAACATTTCAATTGGCAGATCACCGGGCAACACGATCCCGCTGGAAACCGATACCATTTCCCGGTATCACATGAGTTTTTCGCGGCGTGGCGGCGAAACGGTGGTGACCGATCTGGATTCTGCGAACGGCACGTTTGTGGATGGCACCCGCCTGAATCACGACGAACCCCGCGTGCTGCACGGCGGCGAAGAAATCCTGATCGGCGAATTGATCCTGCTGTATCACGATATTGACGAAAGCCCTACCCGCCCGGTTGACGTTCCCGAAGAACAAACCCGCCATATCGAAGCCGTCGAAGCGCAGTTCAGCGTCACTGTTGAAGCGCCAGAGATCGCCATTTCACCGGGCGCGCATACTTCCGCCCGTGTGCTGGTCATCAATCAGGGGGAAGAATCTCAGCGTTATGTCATTGAAGTGAATGGCGTCCCTAAAGATTGGATACGCATTGACCGGCCAGAAGTAGAAGTGCGCCCCGGCGAAACTGAAGATGCGATGATCAGTTTTAAGCCGCTGCGCCGGCCAGAAAGCACCCCGGGCAATTACGCGGTAGTGGTGCTGGTACGCCCCAAAAACCAGCTTGCGCAACAGGTTAGCGCCGAAGTTCCGCTGCGCATTCTGGCTTATAGCGGCTTTGGCATGGCAATTGAAGCCCGCCAGATACGTACCGGCGAGTCTTTCCGCCTGCATTTGCACAATCAGGGCAGCGGCGCGCTGCCTTTAAGCCTGAGCGCCCGCGATCTGGATGCCAACGGCGGCGCGCTCAAATTTACGCTGCCAAACGCGCAAATGATTCTTGCGCCGGGGCAGCGCGCCGTCATTTCGGGTCAGGCTGCCCCGCGCCGCTCGCGGCTAACCGGCGATACCCGGCGTTACCCCTTTGATCTGCTGGTGCGTTCCGGCGATCCGTCCGGCTTTCTCGTTTCCACCCGCGCTTATCTGCTGGATAAGCCTTCATTTCCACGCTGGGGGTTATTCGCCATTATTGGCGGGCTGCTGGCTATCGCGGCGCTGGCGGTTGTGCTGCTGCTGGTGTTATTCGCTCCCGCGCCTGCGCCAGAAATTCAAAGTTTCAGCGCCCCGCCGCTGGTTGAACAAGGGCAGCCGCTGCTGTTGGGCTGGTCAGCGCGAAATGCCGATCATTTTGAAGTTCAACTCAATGGTACGCCTGCCGGCGCGTTTGATGGGCAAACTTCCGCATCCATCAATACCGCTGGGCTGGAAGGGCAAGTCAATGTTGCGTTGATCGCCGCGAACACCAGCGTAACCGCTGTCGCCACCGCTGTCGTGTACGTTGAAGCGCCGTTTACCGTCGCCAGTTTTCTGGTCGCGCCGCAGCCGTTGATGCTGTATGTTGAGCAGCAGATCACGGTGAGTTGGAACGTGCCTAACGCTACCAGCGTGCGGTTAGTGGCTAGCGATGATGTGATCGGGCCGATAGATTTGACCGCACAGGGAGAGCAAACCTTCACCGCCACCATCACCAACCCGAACCTGACGCTGCAACTGATGGCAACTGACGCCGCCGGTGAAAGCATCCAGAGCCTGCTGACTGTACAAACCGTCAGCCCGATCTGCCTGCCCGCTGCGCAAACGCTGGTCTATGATGCGCCGGGAACTACGGCTAATGTGATCGCCACCGTACCAGCAGGCGAGCAGATCATCGTTAGCGCGCGTGATACTTCAAGCGCATGGCTGCGGGCTGAACTGGTCGGCGGCGTGCACGGCTGGATAGCGCGTGAAGGCCTGGAATGCAGCCCCACTTTCAACCCTGACGATCTGGCCGTAGATATAAACGCGCCTGTTCCACCAACCGCAACCGCGACGCCGCTTCCGGTCACGCCAACTGTCACCGGCAATTTTGCGCTAACTGCCACCGCGCTGGCACGTTCGCGCACGCCTGCGGCCACACCATCGCCGCCTGCGACAGCTACGCCGGCGCCTACACGCAGCAATTTGGATCAACCACCGCCGCCAGCGGGCGTCCTTTCAGGTCAGGCTGCGCCAACCGCCACCTTTGCCGGATGACAGCTAATTTGTGAAGCGGAACCGCAGCACGCCAATGAGAAACAGCACGGCAGCCATCGCCAGCAAAACTGCGATGGGTATGACCACAGCGCCGAAACCGCCGCCGTAAAAAATCACCTGTTGATGGCCGTCCATAAACCAGGCGATAGGGGAAATATGCCCGATGGTTTGCATCAGCGGCGGCGCTACTTCCAACGGCCACCACGCGCCCCCTAAAGGCGCGAGAACCAGCGTTAAAAACAGCGTGATGCCCGATGCCTGCCCGTTAGAGGTCACGACGGTAGTGAGCGCCAGCGCCAAAGCCGTCACGCAAACGATATACGCAGCGGTCACGGCGATCAAAGCCAGCGGCGCGCTGCCGAAATTCACGCCCAGAACGAATACCCCGAAGCCCATCAGGATGCCGTATTGAATCATGCCCAGCACGAAGCGCGATAAGAGCTTCCCGCCAAGAATTTGAGATCGGCTGATGGGCATCATCGCCAGACGTTGAAGCGTCCAGTTTTTACGCTCAAGGATGAATGCGGGTGTCACTGGCAGCACCGCAAACATGATGTACATCGCTGCAATTCCGGGAATTGACTGGGCGAAACCACCACCGCCGCCGCCAGAACTTTCGCCAGCCACCGCATCAACCCGCGTCACGCTTACCGGATTCGTCGCCCAAATGGCATCAGCATTCTCGCGGATCGTGTTGGCAAAAGCCTCACGGTCAGCATCATCACTAAATTGCAGAAAGGCGATCTGATCGGCGGTTTGCATACCAACCTGCGCCGCTGCCTGCACGCCGCCATAGCGGGTCACCGCTGACTGAACCGCCTGCAAGATATAGCTGGGGGCAACCGCGTTCTCGTTAGCGCGGTAGATCAGCGTTACATCTTCGCCGCGATTCAGCGAATCGCCAAAGCCCGCCGGAATTTCCAGAAATGCCAGCGAAACCTTATCTTCTAACCGCTGGCGGATCAGCTCAGGCGAAATCTGATCTTCACCAAGACGGCAAATATCGGCTTCAGTTTGATCTACAGGGCAAAGCACAAGGTTGGGATTACTCTCCCGAACCGCCGCCAGAAACTGCGTCGAAGTGGCGCTCCCATCCAGATCAAGCACGTCAATCAATAAAGCCACGCTGGAAGGCGCGCCCGAATTGCCCGCGCCATTGACGTAACCGACGACTACGGCGATCACAATTGGAATGATGACGAGATTTATCCAGATTCCCCGATCCTTAAAGAGGATTCGCAGATCGTTAAGGGCAACATCAAGTATAAGTCGCACTGATAGCGCTCCCCGCCTCAGACATCTAACTGGCGATTGAAAGAAAACATCCCGATGGCGAAGAATACGACGCCTAAAATCAGCAGGATAAGCAGATTCAGACCGATATCCGTCTGCCCCTGCGAAAGCTTAGTGAAGGCATTTACGCCCCAGTAATTGATCGTGAAGCGGCTGAAAATATTCATGATGGGAACAGTTTCAACGCTAAAGAACGCGCCGCCAAACAGCCCGATCAACATCGCGACGATGGTGCCAACGGTGTTTCCCTGTTCCGGCGTCCGCACAATGCTGGCAATCAACGCGCCAATCCCCGATGCCGCCAGAGATACGCAAAGAATGGTCAGCCCGATGAGCAGGAAATTGCTGCCCCAGATGAATTTCAATTCACCCGCCAGAACGCTGCCTACCAGCGTAAGCCCCAAAAACAGCAGGGTAACCTGCGCTATACAGGTGATCAAAGTGCCTAAAAACTTGCCCAGCAGCAAGGCGATTCTTGGCGTTGGCGATACCAACTGCCGCTGTAAGGTGCCGTCGCGGCGTTCCTCCAACAGCGCATTTCCGCCCGCCATTGCCGTGAACATCATGAAAAAGACGGCTTGAGACGAACCAAACAAAACAAGCGGGTTGAAGGCTGCGGTCTCGCCGCTAACGCTTTGCTGCTCAATTTGGATCGGGTTCACGGCAGGATCAAATGCCGCCGAAAAATCGGGGTTAAATTCACCCGTCACCGCCGCCGCCCCAAATTCCACCCCGAATGCGGGGTCTTCAACAGCCCGCGCGGTGAGAGCGTCAATCGTCGCAGCGATAGAGATATTGCCTAAGGCAATTTGATTCGCGAGGCTTTCAGTGATGCTGCTGATGATGCTGGCGCTGACCGGGCTGGCGGGGTTAGCGTAAACCTCAACCGAAGTAGGCGTCATCTGGCGCTGTTCAGCGGATACTGTGAGACTGCGCGAAAACTCTGGCGGGATGATAATCGCCGCTCTGTATGTGCCATCGTCTACGCCAGCGCGGGCAGCGGCGGCATCCGTCCCCTGAACCGCATCTGTGAGCTGGTGTAAGGTATTATCCGGATCGGGTTCGCCTTGCGGCACCAGTATATCCACGAATAGCTGTCCCTGATTGAGGGGCATATTATTGGCTATCACCCCTTCATCCAGATTGACCACCACAACTGGGATGTTCTGTACAGGCACATCGCTGCCTTGATTACTGATAAACCCACTAAACACCAGCCCGATGATCACGGCCAGCGTCAGCGGCGTGGCGAACATGATCAACAACGCGGTGCGGTCAGTGAAGGTGATGTACAGGTCTTTGTAGGCAATAGACCAGATTTTTCTGAGCATCGTCAGCATCTCCGTCAATTAGTCACGCAGCGCGCGGCCAGTGAGATGCAGAAAAACAGCCTCCAGATCAGGCTCACGAACTTCAACCGATACGATCCCTAACCCTGCTTCATTGGCGATGCGAATAATGTCTGGAAGCGCCTTGCGTCCCCGCGTTGCAAAAACGGTCAATTTGCCTGCGCTCATGCTGGCGGCATCGGGGTTATCGCTAGCCCGCGGATCGAATTGGGCAGAAGTTATTGTGGGAATTTCGCTTTTCAGGCGCTGGATGATGTTCTCATCTACCCGATCCGACTCAAGCGTGAAAATCAGCCGATCTTCTTCGCCAACTTTCTGGATCAGTTCGCCAACGGTACCCATAGCGATCAACTGGCCGTGATCAATGATGCCAACACGATTGCTAATCTCCTGAACTTCCTCCATCAAATGCGAGGTGTACAGCACCGACATTTTCATTTCGTCACGCAGGCGCAGGACAGTATCCAGAATACGGCGGCGATTCTGCGGATCAATGCCTACTGTCGGCTCATCCATATAGATCAACTGCGGCTTGTGCAGCAGCCCAACGCCAATATTCACCCGCCGCTTCATCCCGCCAGAAAAATGTTCCAACTTGTCTTTCTGGCGATCCTTCAAATCAATCAGGTCGAGCGTTTCATCAACCGCCCGCTTCAGGCCGCCGCCGCGCAGCCCGTATAACTTGCCAAAAAACTCTAGATTTTGGCGGGCGCTTAACGCGGGATAGAGGGCAATTTCCTGCGGCACAACGCCAAGAAGCCGCTTCGCCACCAGCGGCTCTTTGGTGATCGAATGCCCGTCAATTGTGGCATCGCCTTTCGTTGGCGTCAGCAGCCCGCTGATCATGGAGATCGTCGTGGTTTTGCCCGCGCCATTTGGCCCCAGCAAGCTAAAAATTTCCCCACGCTGAATATCGAAGCTAACATCCTTAACCGCGAAAAAGGTTTCTCCCCCATTTCGCTTGAATGTTTTGCTCAGTTCCAGAACGCGCACTAAGGCAGATTGCATAGATTTCCCCCCTTTTAAATCATCTACGGCTTTTAGCCTCAGCCCTTTAGGCTTACTTCTGCACAGGCAGATAAGGCGATGCGCTGCCCTCTATTTTTGATTTAAGAGAATCGCACAGATTATTGAATAAAAACTCTTACGCAGAATTATAAAAAATGTTTCAACTAGCGCGGAATCTCAGCTTTATGGATGCCGGAAATCTATTCGTTTTTATGCTGTAGGATGGGCAACTGCGGCAAACAAAAACCCGCCTCCGATTGGAAGCGGGCTTTTATCAATCAGCGTGGAATTTAGCGATTGACGACGGTAACAGCGCTGGCCTGCTTGCCCTTCTTGCCGTCGGTGATCACGAATTCAACCTTGTCACCTTCGTTGAGAGAGCGGTAGCCGGTGCCCTGAATTTCGGTGTAGTGAACGAACAGATCGGGGCCTTCTTCGGGGGTAATAAACCCGTAGCCCTTTTCGCCGTTAAACCACTTGACCGTACCTTGTGTGCGTGCCATTTGTACCTATTCCTCCGGGGAATTTGTGGTTTGCTTTAGCCTTGAAGTACACAGAATTCCAAAATTGCGAGGAAGTCTAAAAGGTATTCCTGGAAAACGTCACTGGTAAATTACCGCGATGTCTTCTTACTGGCTTAGGTGTCCAACCACAACACCCATGTGGTTGAGGCCAAACCGCCCCAATCTGACCACATTGCTCCATAATAATAATCGAAACTTTTAGTGTTTCCAGAGTCAAATTTTTGAACATTGGATATTCGCTAACATTTCTTTATATACTCGGTTGGAATTATGCTTCATTGATGAAAGGATTTATGATGCCCCTCTTTCACGCGAAAGTTGCGCTGGTTACGGGTGCTGCATCTGGCATTGGCCGCGCAGCAGCGCTGGCATTTTCGCGGGAAGGGGCTGCCGTAGTAGTTTCTGATCTTCACCTCACTGGCGCAGAAGCAACCGCCGCGATGATCGTTGAATCTGGCGGTGAGGCTTTAGCCGCCGCCTGCGATGTTGCCCGCCGCGCAGACGTTGAAAATCTGGTGGCACAAACGGTACACACCTTCGGGCGGCTAGATTTCGCCTTCAATAATGCCGGGATCGGCGGCGCGCTAGGGATGCTTCATCAGAAAACTGAAGCCGAATGGGATGACGTGCTGGCGGTCAATCTCAAAGGCGTGTGGCTGTGCCTGCGCTCAGAAGTTCAGGCGATGCAGGCCAGCGGCGGCGGCGCGATTGTGAATATGGCTTCAGCCGCCGGATTGGTCGGCTTTCGCGGCGCATCCGCTTACAGCGCCAGCAAACACGGGGTAATCGGGCTGACCAAAACTGCTGCCCTTGAGTATGCCCGCAGTAAAATTCGCGTCAATGCCGTATGCCCCGGTTTCACCGATACGCCGATGGTGGCTTCGATGCTGGAAGCTGCGCCGGAATTAGCCGATTCTGTTCGCGGAAATCCGTTACGGCGGCTGGGCACGCCCGAAGAAACGGCTGAAGCAGTCATCTGGCTGTGTTCAGATAAGGCTTCGTTCATCACCGGGCAAGCACTGGCAATTGACGGCGGATTAACCGCGATGTAGCTGCGTATAATTTGCGCGTTAGACAGCGTCTAATTAGCCTACCGCATATTCAAATTGTAGGGGCAACCGCCCACCCAAACGGGAAAACAAAACGAAATGAGCAATCAAATACACTTACCCGACGCAGCCCAAATCGGTTACGCCCACCTGCGGGTGCGCCATCTGCCTACGTCGCTCGCATTTTATGCTGATAGTGTCGGCTTGCATGAACTCAAGCGTGAGGGTGATACGGCTTACCTTTCTGCTGATGGCAAAACGATTCATCTGAAGCTGACCGAAAGCCCGAATGCCCCGCCTAAGCCGCCGCGCAGCACCGGCTTATATCATGTCGCGATCCGGCTGCCCACGCGGGTAGACCTTGCCAACCTGTTCCGGCGGTTGGTCATGCGCGAAGTGCCGTTTCAGGGCTTTAGTGATCATCTGGTGAGCGAAGCGCTGTACTTGCCCGATCCCGATAACAACGGGATTGAGTTATACCGCGATAAGCCGCGAAGTGAATGGCAGTATGGCGCGGAGGGTATGCGCGTTCGCATGGATACCCTGCCGCTTAATGTTGAAGCGCTGCTGGACGAAGCCGATGATCGCCGCTGGACGGGCATTGCGCCGGAAACAGATATCGGCCACATGCATTTACACGTTAGCGACCTGGCTAAAGCCGAAGCGTTCTATTCAGACCTTACCGGATTTGACGTGATCGTTCGGGGTTATCCCGGCGCGCTGTTCGTGGCGGCGGGCGGCTATCACCATCATATCGGTCTGAATATCTGGGCGGGCAAGCTGCCGCCGCCGGAAGGGGCTATCGGCCTGCTGGAATACAGCGTGATTGTGCCAGAAGATGCCGGCTTTGCTGCGCTTTCAGATCGGCTTCAGGCGGCTGGTTCGGTGGTTGAAACCGGCGAAGGCTTCATTGTCGCCAGAGATCAGGATGGCAACGCTGTTCGTTTCCAGCGAGAAGCCGCAACGCTGAAATAATCATCAAGGGTCAAGAGGGCAGGCCGCTGGCTTGCCCTTTTGCATACCCTGTACGCACAGCTTCATTTGCTGGATGGCTTCGGCTCGACATACAGCCACCAGTAAGGCTGTTCCGGATAGGCTGGCTCAAGCGCCGCTGCCCAGATGAACTTGCCTTTGTTAAACCAGCGGCGCAAGCGGCTGTCTACCGCCCCCATCTCGCCATCCACCTTATCCACCGGCATCCCTTCAGCCAGCATTGTGTCTCGCAGCACCTGGGCAATCGTGCGGCGCAGCGCTTCGGGTTGGTAGCTGGTGGCAGCCAGTTTCGGGTTATCTCGTATTTCCTCAAAGAAGGTAGACATGGCCTTCAAGCGGGAAATCGCCTCACGTTCCAACTTGCTATGATAATGTTCGCGCCACTCATTTCGCGTCTTTTCGTTAGCGGCGATCAATTGGTCAAGCTCTGCTTGCTGCTGCGGGTTCAGGGTATCGCGCAGGGCTTGCAAGCGGCGCAGGCGCATCAACAACGCGCCAAGCGTCAGGCTGGGCATTTGCGACATCGAAAAGATGCCGCCGCTGCCAACGCGCCCGTAAATATCGTTGCCCCGAATATACCGATCAAGGCCATCTACCATAGCGCGGGCTTCTTTAAGGTCTTGCCCGACTGAATAGTTCGTTTCAGACATGCCGAACTCCTTAGTGTGCAAAAAATAGGTGTGGAGCGTTGAAATCTATCGCTAACCTAGCGGCCAATCGTCGGGCTGCGCCGTTCCATCAACACGGTATCATGCCACACGCCGTGAAGCTGGCCGATACGTTCCCGCTGCCCAACCACGCGAAAGCCACAGGTATGATGCAAAGCGATGCTGGCGATATTGGCGGCAAAAATGGCCGATTGCAGCGTCCAAAAGCCAGCTTCCTCAGATCTCGCGATCAACTGTTTAAGCAGTTGTTTGCCGATCCCCCGCCCCTGCGCCGCCGACGCCACATAAATGGTGACTTCAGCCACGCCGCGATAGACCGCCCGCGAAGAAACTGCGCTGAGTGCCGCCCACGCGCTCACCCGCCCATCCAGCTCGGCAACCAAACGCGGCTCGCGAAGATGCGCCGCATCCCAACGCCCCCATTCCGGCGCGCTGGTTTCAAAAGTTGCCACGCCTGTAGCGATGCCTTCAAGATAAATCGCGCAGACAGCTTCCCAATCGCTGTTCCGCATATCGCGAATGAGCATATTCCCTATGCTACCTCAGTATGCAAGGGCAAATGACCCATTATGACGCAATCGGCACGAAATAAAACGCGGAGCATAATCATACGCTCCGCGCGGCGCTGCTGACTGCTGCAACCTGGCGCTTAGTGTGCCGCTTCAACCTGCGGCTTCCAGCCGGCGGTTTTCGCTGCTGGCTGCTTGACCGTGTAAAGCTGCTGACGGCGGGCGGCCATCAGACGCTCCATGTACTTCAACTCAAGGCTTTCGCCTATGGGTAAAGTTTCATGCGGCATCTGGGCAATCACCCTGTCCGCATCCACCGCTGCTGCGGCTTTTGCCAGCCCGTCAGCAAGGTCGTGATACTCAAAAATCATGCTGCGAATAGGAACATTGGCTTTGCGCGCAATTTCTTCATAGGCGTAAATATCTTCACATTCCGCGTCAGTGAACACGTACTCATCCACTGTCATACCCCGCCAGTTGAGGAATGAGGCAGATAACATTCTGGCTAGCACAATTTCCGCGCCAGATTCACGCGCCAGATCGCAGGCCGCGCTGATCGCGGATTTTGTCCATTTGGTATCTGCCATCTGCACCAAAATTGTTTTCATCGTTCTTCTACCTGTCAAAAATCAAAACTACCGGTTGTTATACCGTCATTATACGGATCATTTAGACAATTAACACTATAGGAAGGCCGCTTCAGTCGTATAAATCACCCAATATATGGTGGGTTTCAGCACGCCTCAGGCTTTCCATCCCGCCTTTCCTGGAATTGATCCGCGAGATTCACGAAGGAACACAATTGCAGCCATGAAAACGGATAGAGCGCCAGCGCCTGCCCGTCTACAATGGGTTAAGATAGGTATTGGAGAGAAACATGTTGAATCCAGAATCGGCAGAACTGCGCTGGCAGGCAGTACAAACCCGCGATAAAGAGGCGGATGGCGAATTTGTGTATGCAGTACGCACGACGCACATTTACTGCCGCCCATCCTGCAACTCGCGCCAGCCAAACCGCGAAAATGTTGAGTTTTTCGCCCTGCCCGCCGCTGCTGAAGCTGCTGGATACCGCGCCTGCAAACGCTGCCAACCGCGCTCGGCAAAACTTACGAATCCGCGCATTGAACTGGTACAGTCGGTTTGCGATTACCTGAATGAACATGCCGGAAACTCCTCTGAAACGACGCTTGAGGCGCTGGCACAGCAGTTTCATTTTGCGCCCCAATACCTGCAAGAAACGTTTCGCTCGGTGTTGGGTATCAGCCCACGCCAGTATGCAGAAGCGCGGCGGCTGGATCATTTTAAGAACACCCTGCGCGCCGCTGGCAGCGTGACCGAAGCTATCTATGAAGCAGGTTATGGCTCGCCCAGCCGCGTCTATGAAAAAGCCACCCAGCAGTTAGGCATGACTCCGGCGCAATATCGCCAGCAGGCCAAAGGGATACAGATCAACTACACGGCGCATCCCACCCACTACGGCACCCTGTTAATCGCGCTTACGGATCGCGGCGTGTGTGCCGTCGGGTTGTATGACGATACGCCATCAGCCACCGCAGCCCTGATTCACGAATACCCGCAGGCGTCTATTGCCCACGATGAAACGCTGGCATCACTGGCGCAGCGGGTCGTTGAACATATTGACAGCGGCGCGCCCCTGCCCGATCTGCGGTGGGATGTTCAAGCGACGGCCTTTCAGTGGAAAGTATGGCAGGCGCTGACCAGGATTCCGCGCGGCGAAACCCGAACTTATGGCGAAGTCGCCAGCGCCATCGGCGAACCCACCGCAGCGCGCGCGGTAGCCGCCGCCTGTGGCAGCAACAAGCTGGCGTTGATCATCCCCTGCCACCGCGTGATCGGCAGTTCTGGTGAATTACGCGGCTATAAGTGGGGCATCGAGCGCAAACGCGAACTGCTTGCCAGCGAACAGGGCTGAAGGCGCGTTCAGATGGCGTATTTTGAGCGCGAAATGCGGTCCTTGCGATTCTCGCCTGCCGCGAACTTACGGGCGGTTCGCAAACCGCCCCCACACATGCTGACCTATGACTTGAGCGCGGGCAGCGCGGCACGCTAGCCCGATACACGCCTCAATTTGTCTTAAAATTTTCATCTGTCCCCCATTTCATGCCACAATAGGCTCATTGATAGCGCTTACCCAGGAAGGTTTTCATGTCTGAAGTCGTCATTATTGACGCTGTACGCACGCCAGTTGGCAGAAGAAACGGCATGTTTCGCGCAACGCATCCGGTTAAGCTGGGTTCGGCGGCGCTGTGCGAACTGCTGGCACGCACAAATTTCGATGCCTCACGAATCGATCAGGTGCTGATGGGCTGCGTCTCACAAGTCAGCGAACAAACCTTCAATCTGGCGCGAAACGTGGTGCTGGATGCGGGACTGCCCATCGAAATCCCGGCAACCACGCTCGATTTTCAATGCGGAAGCAGCCAGCAAGCCGTACATCTTGCCGCTGCCATGATCGCCAGCGGGCAAGCTGAAGTTGTGATCGCGGGCGGCGTTGAAAATATGTCCCGCGTGCCGATGGGCAGCAGTCTCGTCAATGGCAACCCGTTTACGCCGGAAATGATGGATGCCTACAACTTAGTTCCGCAGGGCATCGCGTCGGACGAAATCGCGCAAAAATGGGGCATCAGCCGCGCCGAAGTGGACGAAATCGGCTACCACAGCCACATGAAAGCGGCGCAAGCACAGGCCAGCGGTTGGCTTGATCGCGAAACTTTCGCCATGACTGGCGTAGATGACGAGAACAATCCGGTTCAAGTCAGCCGCGATCAGGGAGTACGCGCGAATGCCAATCTCGAAAAAATGGCGACGCTACAGCCCGCATTTTCCCCCGAAGGCGTAACTACCGCCGGAAACAGCAGCCAGATCAGCGATGGCGCTGGCGCGGTACTGCTGACCACGCCGAAAGCGGCGGCTGAACTGGGGCTAACCCCGCGCGCGCGGATCGTGTCTGCGATCACAGTTGGCAGCGATCCGCACCTGATGCTCACCGGCCCGATTGCAGCAACTCGCAAAGCCTTAGCCAAAGCGGGCATGTCACTGGAGCAAATTGACCTGTTCGAGGTGAACGAGGCCTTTGCCAGCGTGATCGGCATGTGGAAGCGCGAGATCGGCGCAGATATGGCAAAAGTGAACATACACGGTGGGGCTATCGCCATCGGGCATCCGCTTGGAGCAAGCGGCGCGCGATTGATGACCACCCTGCTTCACGCGCTGGAAACTCACGACAAGCGCTTCGGGCTGCAAACCATGTGCTGCGGCGGCGGCATGGGTACAGGCACGATTATCGAGCGGCTGAATTAGCCAGCACACATCTTCGCCATACAATTTTCGCTGCACAAAGAACCCTGTAGGGGCGGCTTCTGGCAGGCTGCCCCTACAAAATGGTATTCCGCTCAAACCGGCGTTTTTTCGCTTTCCCGGCCATCACAATCGCCTTTGGAGCTGCAAAGCCAACATTGATCCGCGATTCCAGCAATACCTCATCGCCGTTAAAGCTGTACGTCATCCTGATGAAGAACGGCGTTTCATACAGACGGACGATCACGCTAAAAGTGTTCTCATCCACCCAGGCACCGCTGACCGCGATTTTACGAACCTCAGGTGTGGGAAATTCATTGAACAGGCTCGACTCGCCTTTTGCCCATCTTCCGAAACCACAGGAATAGGTTTCTTCAGTAAACGGATTTTTGACGGTGATGGCACATTCACCGCGCTCAAAATTCAGGGTGATACACTCAACTTGCAGCGGGTTTTTCTGCATCTGGTACACGCGGCCAGATATTTTCGCCGCTGTTGGCGATGCCTCTGCGCCCTGTGCCGGCGCAAATGCCAGATTGCCCAGTTTTTCCTTCAATGTATTCTGAGCGGGTGCATCGTCGGGCAAAGCGCCAGTTCCCATCGCCGGAAGCAGAATATCCCATACGAGATTCAGCGGCGGCTGCATTTCTGGCAGCCCGCCAGTGATCACCAGCACCGCATCCTGATCGGGCATCACGACGCAATACTGCCCGAAAGCGCCATCGCCCCGGTAGCAATTGTGACGACAGCGCCAGAACTGGTAGCCGTACCCCTGCGCCCAATCGCTTTCCATGTCCTTGCCGTTGGAAACCTGAAACGCGGTGGCTTCTGCTACCCACGCTTCGGGCACGATCTGGCTGCCTTCCCATTTGCCTTTTTGCAGGTAAAGCTGGCCGAATCGGGCAATATCTTCCGTTTTTATGTTCAAGCCAAAGCCGCCCATATTGATCCCCTGCGGCGATTGTTCCCAGAATGCGCCTTCAATTCCCAGCGGCTGAAACAGGCGCGGAGTCAGATAGTCGAACAGTTTCTGCCCGCTCACCTTTTGCACGATTGCCGAAAGCATATAGGTAGCGCCTGTGTTGTACATGAAATACGTTCCCGGCTGGTGCAGCACCGGCACGGTGAAAAAGGCGCGGGTGTAGCGGCCTTCCGGCTCTTCAAACATTGGCGGCATGGTGTCATCTTCCTGCCCGGTAGACATAGACAGCAGATGCCGAACCTGCATCGCGGCTAAATGCTGATTCACCTCAGCAGGCGCGTCATCAGGGAAGAATGACAGCACGGTATCATCCAGCGAAAGCAGCCCTTCCTCAATCGCAAGGCCGACTGCTGTTGAGGTAAAGCTCTTGCTCAATGAAAACAGCATATGCGGGCATTGCGGCGCATAGGGCGACCACCAGCCCTCAGCCACTACTTTGCCATGCCGCAGCAGCATAAAGCTGTGAAATTCCTGCACCTGCTGCTCCGCCGCTTCTACAAATTTGAGCACAGCCGATGAATCAATACCCTGACTTTCTGGGGTCGCGCGTTGTAAAACTGTTCCGGTTGCAGACAACATTTTGAACTCCGTTGTATGGAGGCGAATAAGCAAAAGCCAAACAACAAATGGCTTACTTCCCGGCGCTGCGATCCGCTTTTCAGGGCATATTTTTAGCCCTCTCAATCAGAAGCGGCTTTCCAATAAGCCTTTTGCAAAGCGCCATTGAGAGTGAAAGCGTAGCATGTTTTCAGAGCGTCAGGGTATCCATATTGCCAGCAATGTGATCGCAAATTTGAGGGCTATAAAAAAGCGAAGATTCTCTCTTACCGGCTCCGGAAGCGCGCACATTGAAGCGGCGAATCGCCTTTACGCGCCCTCCCGGTGACATGGCAAAAACACAACCCGCAGCAGCGTGAGGGTTTTCACTTCTAACCTTATGCAGATTTTCCCGCTCAGGGCTATTTTTTACTCAACTGTATTACGCCGCGCCTGCCGCTGATACGCCATTTCGGATCTTCGGCATCCAGCTTTTCAGCCTGCCCCGGCTGTAAGCCGACGATGGATTCCGATTTCAGGGTACGCAGCGCCAGCAGCGGCGCGGGAAAATATGCCGCAGCTTCGGCAAAAGGCGTCGCTGGATTCCACAAAGCATCACCGGTGATCCGGCGGTAATTGAGATCGCCTTTGGTGATCACCAGCGCGGCGCTGGCGAAGGCTTGCAAGGCATCTTCAGGAAGATCGCGCAAGAAATGAGGGCGATTCCATTCTTCAAAGGATGTGACTTTGAGGCGCCCCTGCCAGCCCGCCAGCATTAGCCGGCTGCCCAATTCCGCTGCCCCATCTACCGGAATAGTTTTGAAGACCACGTTCAAAAGCGCTGCTAAATCGTGCGGCGTAGCATCGCTCACAAACATAGGCCGCGCCTTCAGATGAAGGAACACGTCTGCCGCCGCTGTTTCCAGCAGCGCATCAATCAACAGCAAATCCAGCGTCAATTCGGCGGCGGCGTTATCCGCGATCAGATGGATCGTACCCGCTTCGCTGCCTAACAGGTGATCCAGCGCCGCAGCGCGGTCATCTGCCAGCATATCGCCCGCGTGGGCATGCGTGCCTAAAGCCGCCGATGTCGTCAGGCTCAAATCCATGCGATTGGCAAACAGCGCCAATTCCAGCAAACCGTTCAGGCGTTCACGCGCAGGTTGATCGCGCAGCGCCAACCCCTGCTTTAAGACCTGTGGCAGCGCAGCGCCTTGAAGCTCTTCGTGTTTGTACGGCGCGAATGGATCGCGTTTGCCCTCAAAATAGCCTACAGCGTGCAGCAGCAGGTGGTAAACGTACACTTCGGCAAAAAACCAATTCGTATGCAGCCACGATTCACCCGCATACGGCTCAAAAAGAGTCGCCCACGCCTCATAATCAGGCCATTCATGGTTCGGCAGCGGCATGATGGCATCGTTCACCAGCGCTAACGCCAGTTCATTGATGGCAGCATGAACCGCCGGATCATAATCCGGGTTACGTTCGGAAACCTGCCGCAAGATGCCCGGCACGCGCGCGGCCATTGTGTGACGGGTGAAAGGTGTTTGCTCAACGCGCAAGGCTGGCGGGGGGGTGGTAGAATCAGGCATAGTATGTTTCACTTGAGTTCTGGTTCATCCTGTACGGGCGGCTTTTAGACGCCTTAATGTAAAAGGTGGCTGTATGTCTGACGAGATATTCTCCGTTGCCGCGTTCATTTTGCAAAATGAAGGCGTGCTTTCCCCTACTAACCCACTGGTGATACAAACCGCGTATACCGATGATCGCATTGAAATTGTAGGCAGCGTTAACGCAAGCAGCGGCCAACTGGTGGCCGCATTCATCAATCTCAATTTGCCGTTTGAAGGCGATTTCGTTTCTGGCGTAGATGAAACTACCGTACCATTTGCCCTGCCGCGCCCGAATACCTACGAAACGCCTGTTTTCCAGTGGTCAAATGGCGAAACCCATTTTTATCGCCCCGGCTTATGGGAAAATTATCTCCGTTTTCTGGCGCGCGGCATTAAAGCCAAAGTTGAAGCGCTGCACATGCTCAATAGTATACCCATCAGCGACGGAACCCTGTTTGGCGATATGCCACTTTCAGGCGCAGACCCGGCAAGTAAAGGATCGTAAGCGAAAATGCCAGATATCAACGTCGAGAAAAATAACCGAATCGCCATGTTGATTGACGGCGATAATGCACAGGCGTCGCTGTTAGACAGCATGTTGACCGAAGCCAGCAAATACGGGGTGATCAACATTCGCCGCATCTATGGCGATTGGACTAACCCGGAAATGAAGGGCTGGAAAGAAACGCTGAACACCCACGCCTTCCAGCCAATCCAGCAGTTTCGCTACACTGTGGGCAAAAATGCCACCGACAGCGCCATGATCATTGATGCGATGGATATTCTTTACACCTCTGGCGTGGACGGCTTCTGCCTGGTATCCAGCGACAGCGATTACACGCGGCTGGCGACCCGCATTCGCGAAAAAAATCTATTCGTGATCGGCATCGGCAAAAAGACGACGCCAGAAGCCTTCGTAAAAGCCTGCGATCTATTCGTCTATACCGAAAATCTCATCCCGCCAGAGCCTATCACGCTGACGCCCTCTACAAAAGCGGCGGCATCTCCAGCAAGCACTCCAGCCAAGAAAAAGGTAGCAGCACAAAATAACACGCCTAAAATCTTCAAAAAAGCGTTTGACCTTGCTGTAGGCGAAGATGGCTGGGCAGGGTTAAGCCAGTTAGGCAATAAATTACGCCAGCTTGACCCTGCTTTTGACCCGCGCACCTACGGCCACAGCCAGCTACTGCTGCTGATCAAGGCGCATCCTGAGTGGTTTGAACTACGCCAGCAAAGCCATGTTCACTACGTACAGCTTAGGAACCAGAAGTAACCTCAACTTCGGGATTCACCGCGTCAGTGGCATACAACCCCACGCGAGTGAAAACCACATCGCCGGATAACTCACCGCTTAACGTCGCGTTCAGCGTGAATATTCCCGTGTCGTAATCCAGCATGCCGGTGCCTGTCACAAAAACATTCGGCACGAAGCCGCAGGCATCGAAGGTCATCATTTCGCCTGCGTCGGCAGCCTCATAGCTCACCGTGCCGCCAAAATCGCAGCCCATCGCAAATGGCGTGACCACATCCCAGTACAGGTACTGCGGCGCAGACTCGCGATTCTGGTCGAAGCGGGTCAGCACTTCCGCTACATTGGTCAGCTCAACCGGCAGTACAGGGATGTAATCGGTCATGATCACGCCGTCGCAAAAGCTCTCACGCGCTGCTGGCACTTCACCGCTCACCAGAAACGCCGTCACCTGATCATCCGGGCAAGTGCCGCCGCGCCCGTAAATCACATGCGGCCCGCCTTCCATCGTGATGCTGTAGGCGTCTGGCAAACGCGCAGCCACATCATACCCATTCTGCACCGGCGTCGCGGGATCAAGCGTGGCGTTCAAAATCAACGTCGGCACACCGGCGGTCAGCGGCGCGGGGCGCTCTTGTGGGGGCTGTGCCAGCGTCCAGAACGGGCATACCGGATCGCTCTGCTCCAGCGAATATACATAATCGCTGCAATCTATCGCGTAATACGCGCCATCCGACCATGATGGATCCGGTTCTAATTCCAGCGTTTCAGGGTTCAAAAACAGCGCCGAATAGGCATGGCGCAGCAGAGGAACGTAATTACCATTGGCGGCAGCGGCCAGTTCGCGCACAAAAACTGCCCGCCCAAATTCGGTATACATCGCATCATAAAGGGCGGCATTCAGTAAGGGATCACTCAGTTCGCGCTGCGCAAGCGTGCCGTCTGCCAGCACAAAATCAACTGTGATCGGCGTATCCGCAAGCTGCGCCTGAAAATTCGAGAAAAACACATCTGGCGCGCCGTCCGGAAACTCTGCCGCGCAGGCTGGATCATCGGCACAAGCCAGCAGCGATTCCGTCGTCGCATTTTCAAAAGCGGCGTCCTGCCCCGCGTAAAAATCTGCGCCTTCCAGCGTCAAATCAACGACGCCATCCAATATCAAACCGGCGACACGTTCAGGATAGGCGGCGGTATAGGTTTGCGAAAACTGCGTGCCATAGCTTTCACCGTACAGCCAGAACTGCTCATCGCCCACTGCCTGCCGGAAAAGCTCGAGGTCTTCCACCGCCTGCGTGGTGCCTAAATACGGCAGCAGATCAGGGCGATCAATCGCCGCCATACAGCCGGTTGCAAACGTTTCTGCGGCATCCAACAGGGCTTCCTGATCCGCCGTATCAGCCAGATAATAGGCTAGCGCCGCGTCATCACAGCGCACGCCCTCTGATTGGCCGATGCCGCGCTGGTCAAAGAACACGACGTCAAAATTTTCAAAGACTTCGGGATAAAAATACGACGAGTAAACATCAGCGGCATACAGGCCGGAATAACCGGGGCCGCCGACCACCGTCACGAACATTCCCCGCCGCGCTTCAGGGTTACCGGCAGGGATCACCGCAAAGCTGATGTCTATCGTTTCGCCGTTATCGGGATTGGTGTGATCCAGCGGGACGGTAATATCTACACACTGAAAGCCCGGCGATGCTTCACAGGTGACCGCGCCGTTGGCTTCCAGAAATCGGGTCATCGGCGTTTCGCCAGATTGAGCCAGAACAGGCATAGCGAGGAGGAGCAAAGAGACAATCAGGGTGAAGAACTTTACCATGCGCTTCATGCCACTTCTCCCATCTATAGAAATGAAAATCTGCCCTTTTTAGCAACCGCAGACTATAGCCCACGGCTTAAGCCTTTGGCGATGAAGCGCCTCTCTTTATATTGAAGTTTCCCGCTCCCCCAACGCCGAAGGCAGCTTATCTATACTGCACAGGTTTTTCTCTTGCCAGTATTGCTGAAGCCCTTCTTCGCCTTTGTGCTCTGACCACTTTCGCAGTTGATCGCGCTCGCTCTTGTAATCGTAAACCGGCACCGCATAGCCGCATGAGGTTTGCACCATGTGAATATCAGCGACGATGATCTGCCGCGCACCAATTATCAGCGTGAACAGCGGGCTAAGCTCGTCCCATTCTGGCGTATCCGGCAGCACGGTATGCCCTTCGCCATACAGCCGCAGAATATTGGGCGGGCCTTCAAACGCGCAAAACATGAAGGTGATCCGGCCATTTTCCAGCAGATGCGCCGAAGTTTCATTACCGCTGCCGGTCAAATCCAGATAAGCGACGCGGTTAGGTGAAAGGATGCGGAAGCAATCCTGACCCTTGGGCGAAAGGTTTACATGCCCATCAGCACTTAATGGCGCGCTCGCCACGAAAAATATGTGCTGCTTAAGAATGAACTTCTGCAAATCGTCGTTGATGCTTTCGTAGAACTTTGCCATTCAATTGACCTCAAACTATCCCCAATTTCGGGCATACTGCCGTACACCGCTGCAAAAACTTCCCGTCCATCAGCGCAGCTTCCCTCTGATGGGGCAACGGCGAAAGTTTCCTAAAACATTGAGAGTTGTGTTGGTTTATCGTCCGTTTTCGGCGGCTCGCCTGTAGCGGATTGCTTTGGCGCACGCCCCCCGTTACCGGCAGCCTCACGCCGCTTCCTCACTTCCTCAATCACCTGCGGGATGCGCTTAAAATCCTGCGCCATCGTCTCTTGCAGCGAAGGGTTACGCAGCACCGCCGCCGGGTGAAACAGCGGGTAATAGGCTACCCGATCATCAAATTTCGGCTTGCCGTGAATCTGCGTAATTTTATCGCCGGGAAAGTAGCGCGCCATGCTGAAACGCCCCAAAGTGACGATAATTAGCGGGTCAATCAGCGATTGCTGCTTCTCTAAATATGGTTTACAGGCGAGGATTTCATCTGGCATCGGGTCGCGATTTTCTGGCGGACGGCACTTCACCACATTGGTGATGAATACCTGACTGCGATTCAGACCGAGCAGCGCCAGCAGCTTATCGAGATACTCGCCAGAACGCCCAACGAATGGCAGCCCCTGCTTGTCTTCATGAAAACCCGGCCCCTCACCGATGAACAGGATTTCAGCGTTGATGTCGCCATAGCCCGGCACAGCCTTCGTTCGCGTTTTGGAAAGATCGCATTTCTGGCAGATCAACACCTGATCGGCAATCGCTGTCATCTCTGCGGCGCGGTCAATCATAGGGTTACGCTCCGTTGCATATTTTCAGTTTGCTTCAGCCAGCACACTCATTGTAGAGAAGCATGATGAGTTTGAGTGTAGCCCCTGCCACAACCTCCGGCAAGTTAGCTGGCGGCATCGAATCTGCCAGATGCGAGCCAGCATGAGCGCCGATTCACAGCCACAGCCGGCAAAACACGTGTGCCGCGCCTGAAAACGCCGTTAGCGCGATCAGCGCCCGCCTATAAACACGCTGGCAGGAATAAATAGCCGGTGCCCATCCTGCTCTACAAATGTCACCCCTTCCGGCGACCATTCCGATTGGGATTGGTTGATGTAGGCTGATATATCGCTGCCGTTGTTGGTGAAGCTGTAATCTACCATGTGGCCGTAATCGGTTTGGCTGCCCCGCGTCACCACAAGCGCGTAATGATTATCCACATACAGCGGCCAACCCGATAAATCCATCTCGCGCTCGATCACCGAAATACAATAGATGCCATCATCATAAGTCATCGTTTCTGGCTGGCAGCTTTGCCACAACACCTGTAACGATGGGCGCGTGGCCGCAAATAACACCGCCAGCGCCACCATCCCGCTGACAGCAGCAAACGCCAATATCCAGAACACAATCCGTATCAAACGCTTCACAAGCTACCTCTCAAATTCTGCACAATAAACGCAAACATCACTTCCTTGACGCAATTTGCGTTCCGGCAGTTCCATTGATCGTGTTTTATCTTGCGAAATAGGCTGAAAAGCCTGCGCCGATCAGGAAGATTCTATATCCGCATCATTGAGGGTATTAGAACGGCGACCATTCATAATCACGTGCACCAGCACCCCAAAAACCAGTCCCCAAAACGGCGCTGCAATGCTGAACAGATTGAAATTAGCCGCCGTACACAAGAGCGCAACAATCGCCGCCTCGCGGGTATTTGACGCCTGCATCGCCGTAGCTGTTGAACTGGTGATCGCCCCAAGCACGGCTAAGCCGGCGACCGCCGCAATCATGGCCGGGGGCAGCGAAGAGAAAGCCGCCACCGCCGCCGCGCTAAAAGTTCCTAAGAGCAAATACCACAGGCCGATGGATACCCCTGCCGTGTACCGCTTGTTCGGATCGCGGTGGGCTTCAGGGCTAGCGATCATCGCCGCTGTGATTGCCGCCAGATTGAGGCCATGACAGCCAAATGGCGCCAGCAGCAGCGATCCTATGCCGGTAAATTTGAGTACCCCGTCTATCGGCACCTCGTAGCCATAATTCCTCAATACTGCCAACCCAGACGCATCCTGTGTGGTCACCGCCAGCATAAACAGCGGCAACCCCAGCCCTAAAATAGCTTCGAAGCTGAATGACGGCGCTGTAAATACCGGTTGGGTGACGGCAAGGGATATCGGTGGCAGGTTCAACTGACCGCTGATAGCCGCAATCACCAAACCGATCAGTAATGCGCCCAGCGTAGGCGCGCGGAAGTTCACCCGTTTAAGCAGAAAAAACGTGATGATCATCAGGGTAACCATCACCGTGTTATCCGGAAGCACCGCAAACAGGCCTGTGCCATAACGCAGCAAAACGCCCGCCAGCATCCCCATAATGACTTCGTTGGGTATTAAGCCGATCAAGCGGCTGTACCACCCGGTCAGCCCCAGCACAATCGTGGCGACGGATGCCGCAATAAAGGCGCCGATCGCGGCATCGTAGCTGTAAAGCGAAAGGCTTGAGATCAACAGTACCGCGCCGGGCGTAGACCACGCGGCCTTCACCGGCATTCGGTACCACAGCGACATGATAATGCTGAACAACCCGGAGCCGATCACCACCGCCCACACCCATGAGGCGGACTGCGCTTCGGTCAAATTACCGGCGGTTGCAGCCTGCACTATAATCAGCGCCGGGCCAGAAAACACCACCACAACCACCAGCAAGCCAGCCAGCAGCGATGAAAGCGCAAACGCACGCGGCAAATCGCGCACGCTGCCGAAAAATCGGGCAAACGATGCGGCCATAGCGACCTCAACAGTTCAATTACAGGATAAATGCTGCAAATTACGATTAGGGTAAATCAGGAAAGGGTTAGCCCGCTAGTGCCAGACACCATCAAAAATATGGCGTTAAAAAATGCCCTGCCTAATCTCAAAATGTAAGCAGGGCATTCAAGGCGCATCACGCGATGGAGTTGCTAATAGTCGTACTTGATATCCACCTGTCGCCCGCTTTGCGATGAATTCACAATGGCATCGCAGATCACCGAATTGCGGTAGCCGTCCACGAAGTCTGCCCCATACGGCGCGACCTCATGCTGGCCCAGAATCGCGCCGAAAAAGTGGTTGAATTCATGCACGAAGGTGTGTTCCCAGCCGATGATATGCCCCTGCGGCCACCAGTTGCTCCAGAACGGGTGATAGCTTTCGCTAACCAGCACGTTGTGAAAACCGCGCGTCTCTTTCGGCTCTTCATTCGCCCAGAACACGTTGAGTTCGTTCATCTTCTCAAGGTTGAACTGAATTGAGCCGTTTTCACCGTTAATTTCAAGGCTGTTGTAGTTCTTGCGCCCCTGCGCGAAACGAGAAGCTTCAATCGTGCCAATCGCGCCGCTCTCAAATTCCATCAGCGAAACGAAGGCATCGTCTACATCTACCTTGCCCATGCCGCTGCCATCAGGAAGCGGGCGCTCATCAACGAAGGTTTTGGTCATGCCCATGACCTTCTTCGGCTCACCTACCAGATAGCGCGCCAGATCAATGACATGCGCGCCCAGATCGCCCAGCGCGCCGCTGCCCGCTACCGATTTATCCAACCGCCAGATTTTCGGGAAATTCGGGTCAATGATCCATTCCTGCAAATACACCGCGCGGAAGTGGAAAATGCGCCCCAGCTTGCCGCTTTCGATCAACTGCTTCGCCAGCACAATCGCGGGGACAAACCGGTAGTTGAAAGCCACCATGTGCTTCACGCCTGCCGCCCGCACCGCTTCCAGCATAGACGCCGATTCTTCAGCGGTACGCCCCAACGGCTTCTCGCAAAATACGTGTTTACCTGCCTGCGCCGCCGCAATCGTGGGCGCGGCGTGGGCATCATTCGGGCCGCCGTTATCAAACACCTGAACATCGGGATCGGCAATGAGTTGGTGATAGTCTGTATAGTATTTTTCATAGCCATATCGCTTAGCGGCCTCTGCGGTGGCGTCAGCATTACGCCCGCAAATCGCAACCAGCCTGGGCACCGCTATCGGCGGATACATCATGTAGGGCAGTTTCTTCAGCGCATTGGTGTGCGCTTTGCCCATAAATGCATATCCCAGCATACCGATGCCAATTGTGGGCGCTTCGCCTTCCGCCTTTGCGCCCGCCATCGTGATAAAGCCGACATCCTCAGCCATAATCATCTATCCTCCAGATTAAAAAACAGTCGGACGCAACGAATAACGGGTGATAAGCCGAAAACGCGCCGTTTTGACGGGTTACTCATCACCCAATCCTTATTCGTTTTTCTCACTCACTCGCAAAGGCAGCATCAAAAGCCACATTTGAGGGCGTGAAATCGCCAGCCTTCACCCACGCGGCGGCTTCCTTCGCGCCGTATTCGCGTTCCATGCCGCTGTCTTCCCATTCCACCGAAAGCGGGCCGTTGTAGCCGATGCGGTTCAGGGCGCGAATCATCGGATCAAGTTTCAAATCGCCATGCCCCGGCGAAACAAAATTCCAGCCACGACGGTGATCGCCAAACTGGATGTGCGAGCCAAGAATGCTGGAAACGCCGTTCAGCGTCACCTTTGAGTCTTTAACGTGAACATGGAAGATGTGATCGGGGTAGGCATTGATGAACGCTACCGGATCGAACTGCTGGTGAATGAAATGGCTGGGGTCAAAGTTGAAGCCAAACGCCGGATGATAATTCAGCGCCTTCAACGTCCGATCCGCCGTGTAAATGTCGTAGGCAATTTCCGACGGGTGTACTTCCAGCGCGAAACGAACGTTATGCCCCTTGAACGTATCGAGTATTGGCGTCCAGCGATCCGCAAATTCCTGATAGCCTTTGTCCACCATCTCATCGGTGGTTGGCGGGAAGAAATACAGCAAATGCCAGATCGGGCTGCCCGTGAATCCGTTGACCACATTCACGCCGAATTTTCGGGCGGCGGCAGCCGTGTTTTTCATCTCTTCGGCGCAGCGGCGGCGCACACCTTCAGGATCGCCGTCCCCCCACAGTCGCGGCGGAAGGATGCTCTTGTGCCGATCATCAATGATGCCATCAGCCACACACTGCCCGACCAGATGGTTGCTGATCGCAAAGCACTTCAGGCCGTGCTTTTCCAGAATATCCCAGCGCGAACGGGTATAGGCATCATCAGAAAGCGCTTTATCCACCTCAAAATGATCGCCCCAGCAGGCGAGTTCAAGGCCATCATAGCCCATCGCTTTGGCTTTTCCAGCCAACGTATCCAGCGTCAAATCTGCCCACTGGCCGGTAAATAGTGTCACAGGTCTTGCCATGATAGTTCTCCTTAAACGAATTCTTTTATGACGTATTTAATCCCGCGCGATCTGCCCGCGCTTATTTACACCGTATGGCCTTCGTAATCAGCTTCCATGCGCCCAACGACGCTGAAGGGAACAGGGCATTACCCTGCCCCGCCAAACGCCACCCCGGCATGTCCGTCGCTGCTGATATGCCCCTGCGCCGGTTTTACATTCCGAAGCTGCCACCCGTCAATCGCCCCACGCACGCTGAAAAATCACCAGCGCCGCAGGCCACAGGCTCAGCACCACCAGGAAAGGCACTATCTCGGTGTTGTATTCGGTCTCTTTCTGTTCGGCAATCTGCGCCTTTTGTGTGTCATCATAGCTGTTCCACAAGCGCTGACGAATGCCGTATGGCTCTACAGGCTTGTTCATTTCCAGAGTCGTCAGCAATAGGGCAGCGAAAACTGCAACCGCCGCCACCGCGCCTATCACCGTCGCCATACGTGAAACCGCTGGCAGCAGCGCATCGGCTTTCGCTTTACGCGGCACGATATGGCTCCATACAATGAACAGCAGCGTGGAAAGCAGCAGCAGTTGGAAACCATAGCGAAAAGCTACAAAGAAGAATGGCTGAAACAGGCAGACTATCCCGCCAATGATGCCAATGGTGATTAGCCTATCCACTGGCTGGTAGATGCGATGCGGAACTTTGCCCGTAAAGCGGATCATCAACAGCACGATGATCAGGATGTAAGTCATCAGGATGGCGACAAAGGCGGAAAAGAACGGGATCGCCTGAATCAGCACCTGATTGCGAATCTCTTCATCTAACGACTGGATCAGCGATGGCGAAAGCAGGCTGATAATCAGCGCGATGATCGCCGTTCCGCCCACCCATTTAATCGCCTTCCAGTAATTATTGCGTTTTGGCTTCATTGCCTGGCCCTTTATCGCTACTGAAGCTAAAAGTTGAGAGGAAGTCTTTCTGCCCCAACTTTTAGCGTTTATCTTTCGCCTTTTAACTGCCCTTACGCCAATAAGCCTTTCAAAAATTGCACGCCATTTTGCGCCAGCGCATCCTGCGAAGGCTCAAACGAACGCCAGATCGCCGCAGCACGGGCGATACTTTTCACTTTGTTGGTGAACGACTCAATCACTACCGGCCCGTCATAACCAATCGCTTTCAGCGCCGCCGCCACCTCCGGCCAGGTCACGTTACCGCTGCCTGGCGCGCCGCGATCATTTTCGCAGGCGTGAAAGTGCGCCAACCGGTGAATGCCCGTATCGCGAATGGCTTTTCCTAGCGACTTTTCCTCAATGTTCATGTGAAACGTGTCCAGCATGATCTTGCAAGACGGGTGATCCACGCGGTCAATAATTTCAATCGCCTGCGATGCGAGATTCAGAAAGCTGGTTTCAAAGCGGTTCAGCGGCTCAATACAGATCACCGCCCCACGATCCCCGCCGTAAGCCGCAAGATCGCTCAACTGCCCGACCAGCGTATCTACATCCCGCGCCCGTTCATCAGGCGTTTGCTGCCACACCCGTCCGACGGTGGCATAAATCGGCCCGACCACGTTCGCGCCGCCCAGCCCCTGCACCACGTCAATACATTGGCGAATGTAAGCCGCTCCATTTGCGCGGATGGCCGCGTCAGGGTGGATCAAATCGCGATCTGGCCCCATCGCCGCGCACACGCTTACGCCAAGATCGTGATCGCGCAAAATCGCCGCACCCTCAA
The DNA here is from genome assembly GCA_001567085.1 of Chloroflexi bacterium OLB15. Classification (GTDB taxonomy): domain Bacteria; phylum Chloroflexota; class Anaerolineae; order Aggregatilineales; family Phototrophicaceae; genus Flexifilum. The sequence continues at coordinate 17,254 of LMZS01000062.1, read as the reverse complement.
CCGGATCAAGGTCACCGATCACTTCCAGCGGCAGTTCAAACCAATCAAACCCCATCGCCTTCACCTTTGGCGCAAGGTTTTTGAGTTCTTCAGTGGTCAGTGGCGAAACCCACACCCATGCATTCACGCCGAAACGCATCTTAAACCCTCATTCCTGCCCGAAGGCGGCTTCTATATCCGCTTCCCATCTATGTCGAAATAATGGATACGATCAGGCACCACATTGAAACGCACCGCTTCACCGATCCGCACCTGCACATTTCCGGCAATCGTGCTCAAAAGCGTCTGTTCGCCATTGCGAATATGCACGATGGTTTCAACGCCCAACGGCTCAATCAGCGTGATCACACCCTCAAACTGGCCGTCATTCACCAACCGCACATCTTCAGGCCGCACACCTAGCAGCAGATCGTTGGGCAGGTTTTCATGCCCCGCTGACAGCGTTAAATCGCTGTGGCTAATGTTGAGCGCGCCATTATTACGGGCGGTACGCAGCAAGTTAATGCGCGGCGTGCCAACCAACTGCGCCACAAAGGTGGTCGCGGGGCGGTCATAAATATCCTGCGGCGTGCCCACTTGCAGCAGCTTTCCACGATCCAGAACGCCGATGCGATCCGCCATTGTCAGCGCTTCGATCTGGTCGTGAGTCACAAACACGGTGGTACTGTGCTGCACCTTCTGAATGTGCTTGAGTTCAACACGCAGCGATTCACGCAGCTTGGCGTCAAGGTTGGAAAGCGGCTCGTCCATTAAGAACACGCGCGGGCTGCGAACAATCGCCCTGCCGATGGATACGCGCTGCATCTCGCCACCCGAAAGCCGCGCCGTTTTACGCTCTAACAGGTGATTGATGCGCAGCTTTTCGGCGGCATCCGTCACCCGCTGCTTAATTTCAGCTTCCGGCGTTTTACGCAGCGGGGAACGCAGCGGAAAAGCGAGATTGTCATACACGCTCATATTCGGGTACAGCGAATACTGCTGGAACACAAAGGCCACATCGCGATCAGCCGGTTGGGCATCGTCCATTGAATGCGCATCAAAGATGACGTGTCCAGCGTTCTGCTTCTCAAGCCCGGCGATCACCCGTAATGTGGTGGTTTTGCCTGCGCCTGTTGGGCCTAGCAGCACAAAAAATTCACCGTCCTGCACCGTCAAACTAACATCATCCAGCGCCACAATCTCGCCAAAACGCCTGGTGATATTTTCAAGTCGAATATTGCTCATGCTTCACCCCCGTTCAGGCGTATGGCTTTCTCCGTGACCGGGTTGAAGAAACGTACCATCTGCGGATCAACATCGAACTGAAGCGGCGCGCCAATGGGGAAGCTAAATTCGCGCCCCACCCGCGCATGCACAATGCTGCTATCCGGCAGTTCCAGATGGAGCATACTGTAGCCACCGTGTAAATCATCGGCATAAACAACGCTGTTCAGTGCGCCTTCAGGGCTAACGACCACCGCTTCAGGCCTGAAACCCAGGATCACCTTTCCGCTATCCGGCAAACTCATCTCCAACGCCTTGCGCCATGCATCCGGTACGGTATAAGTATTTCCGCCTGGCAGCAGCATCGTGCCGCTGGAATATGCGCCTTCAATCAGGTTCATACCGGGGCTGCCGATGAACCGCGCCACAAACAAATTCGAGGGATCGTAGTACACCTCTGCGGGCGTGCCGGCCTGCTGTACTTCCGCCCGCGACATAATTACGATCTTGTCGCCCATCGCCATCGCTTCAATCTGGTCATGCGTCACGTAAACGGTGGTGGCGTTCTGCTGAATATGCAGGCGCTTGATTTCGGCGCGCATGGTTTCGCGAAATTCCGCATCCAACGCGCCTAGCGGCTCATCCATCAGGAAGGCTGCTGGCTGGCGTACCAGCGCCCGCGCCAGTGCCACGCGCTGCTGGTCACCGCCCGATAGGCTTCCCGGACGGGTATCCAGCAAATGGCGAATACGCAGCAGCGCCGCAACATCATCCACCCGCCGCGTCACTTCAGTTTTAGACAGCCCCGCCGCTTGCAAGGGGAAGGCGATGTTCTGCCGCGCGGTCATATGCGAATAAAGCGCGAAAAACTGAAAGACGAAGGCGATATCGCGCTGGCTGGGATGCAGCCACGTTACGTCCCGATCATCAAAGCGAATACTGCCCGCAGTTACCGCTTCCAATCCGCTGATCATGCGCAGCGTGGTGGTTTTGCCGCAGCCAGACGGACCAAGCAGCACCACAAATTCGCCGCTGTTAATGGTCATATTCAGCGGTTTTACGGCGTAAGCCTCGCCAAACTTCTTTTCAACGTTGTCTAGTGTGATCGTTGCCATGCTTCTGCTAGCCCTTCCTGATCGCGCCGAACGTCACCCCGCGCAGCAGATGCTTACGCAGAACAAACGTCAGAATCACTGCCGGGATCAGGAACGCGAGCGATCCCGCAGCAATCGCCGCCCACTCAATGCCGCCAACGCCAAGCACCAGCGGAATGCTGGGCGGTGCGGTTCGCGCCAGATCGGATGTGAGCATGAGCGCGAAAGCATATTCGTTCCACGAGAAGATGGCTGAAAAGACCGTCGTCGCCGCGATACCCGTCGCCGCCTGCGGCAGCACAATCTTGCGGAAGGCTTGCAGGCGGGTGTACCCGTCCACCAGCGCCGCTTCTTCGTATTCGCGCGGAATTTCGTCAATGAAGCCTTTGAGCAGCCACACCGCGAATGACAGGTTAAACGCCGTGTACAGCAGGATCATGCCGACATGCGTATCGTGTAAGCCCAACGTGCGATACATCAGGAAGATCGGTATCGTCACCACCACCGCTGGCAGCATACGCTGGCTAAGGATGAAAAAGAGCAGGTCATCTTTACCGGGAATGCTGAAGCGGCTGAAGGCATAAGCCGAAAGCACGGCAAAAGTCACCGAGAAGAAGGTTGATAAGCCGGTGATGACCACCGAGTTCAGCAGTTGGCGTAGAAACGCGCTCTGGCCGATCACCAGTTGACCACGCGAAAGCGCGATCTGTTCCATCCAATTCAGATCGGTACGTTCAAGTTCGGCGGCGATTTCTGCGGTTGTGGCCTGACGCCGCTGGGTGAGCAGGCTGGCAAAGCCTTCCAGCGTAGGCGTGAAAAAGACCACCGGCGGCGCAGAGACCGCCTCAGGACGGCTTTTGAATGCGGTCATCGCCATCCAGATTACGGGAATTAACATAATGAAGGCGATGATGATGGCAATCACAGCGCGTATCGCGCCGATCACCTTCGGGCGCGTGCCAACTTTATCCACCCGTGTAGAGATTACCACCGGGCTGCCCGGCGCACCGGGCGCTTGAGTCGCTGCGGTCATGGCGCTATCCCTCCCTGACCCGGTTCAATGCGCGGATGAGCAGGTTGCTAATCGCGATGATCACCACAAGGATGATATACGCCAGTGCGCTAGACATGCCGGTGTCGAATTGACCTTGAAATGCCAGCCGGTACAGCCGTACCGAAACTGTCTCAGTGCCTAACCCACCGCCAGTTAAGCCCATCACAAGGTCAAATTGTTTGAATGCTTCAATGGTTCTGAATAAAACCGCGATCAGCAGAAGCGGCATCACCTGCGGCAGCGTGATGCGCCGGAACTGGAACCACGCGCTGGCGCGGTCAATGCTGGCAGCTTCATACAGATAGTCGGGAATCGCGCTCAAGCCAGCAAGACACAGCAGCATCACGAACGGACTCCACATCCAGGTATCCACAATCACAATCGCCCACATCGCCAAATCGCTGCGCCCAAGCCACTCCGGTGCAGTATTCGGGTTTGTAAAGCCAATCAGATAATTGAAGATGCCGTAAGAGGGGTTGAAAATCAGTTTCCAGAAGGTCGCCACGACGATAGGCGAAAGCATCATCGGAACGAGAATGAGCGTAGTGATAATGCCGCTGCCCCGAAATTTGTAGCGCAGCAGCAGCGCCAGCCCGAACCCAACCGCCGTTTCCAGCACCACCGACAGAATGGCGAAGCGCCCGGTAGTGGCGAAGTTGGCCCAGAAATCCGCGCTGGTCAATATTTGCGTGTAATTATCCAACCCCACCCACGCCGGCGGGGTGCCAGAAATAACCGAATATTCAGTGAAGCTCAGAAAAAGACTGTAAATCAGCGGTATCAGATTCATGCAAATGAGCAAAATCATCGTCGGCAGAATGAACAACAGCAATATCTGCCGGTCGCTCAAATGCCGGCGTCCCGCGGCCCGGTAGGGCGTCACTTGTGGAGCAGCAGCTCCGGTTGTAGCCTGGGACACTGTAATTCCCTCGCATGGTGCAACTGTATTATTCAGGCGTGCATCCCGGCGCTATTTTGCCTGCCCGCCATGTTTGATCCGGTATAAAACGTGATTGCAAACGCACACGTCAGAGGCCACTATCCCACCCCTGACATAGGGGCAAGGCATGCCTTGCCCCTACAGGTGAAACGCATAGAGATGCGTATGCCAGGATTCGGGTGGGTTATGCACCGTATCCGGCTTCAGCCAGAACTTCATCCATCTCTGCTGCCATGTTGTCCAGCGCTTCTTGCGCGGTACCTTCACCACCGACGATGAAGCCGTGCAGATAGTTCTGAGTAATCGGCAGCAGCGAGCCAAATTCCGGAATATTGAAGAAGTCCTTGACGAAGGTCATAGTTTCGGCAAAGGCGGGGTTGAAAGGCGCCACAGACAAGAATTCTTCACTTTCCAGAACGTTAGAATTGCAGGTGTAACCACCCAACTCGCCCCAACGCGCCTGATTTTCTTCCTGCGCAAACCAACGCAGGAAATCAATGGCAGCCGCCTGACGCTCTTCGCTGATGTAAGCATTTACGCTGGTTCCCTGACCGCCCAACGCCGCAAAACGCTGGCCATCGGGGCCTGCCGGGTTGGCGAAGTAACCGGTGGTTTCGGCATACGGGTTGATTTCGGGGTTCGCCAGCGCCGGGAAGAACGCGAAGTAATTCATGATCATCGCGGCCTGACCGTTGATAAACACGTCGTTCATTTCTGCAAAGAAGGCATTGTTCGTGCCGGGGGGCGCAAAGTCATACAACTGCGCGTATAGTTCCAGCGCGGCCACGTTCTCAGGGCTGTTCACGATGCCAAGAACGTTGTAGTCTTCGCCTTCCCACCAATTGCCACCATAGCTGAACATCGTGTTTTCGTAGCCCATGGTGATCGCGTCGTAGTCAATCTGCGTGTACACGCCGACGCCGTACAGGCCTTCATCCGGGTGGGTGAAGAATTCGGCGATATCCCGCAGCTGCTCCCATGTTTCCGGCACTGCCAGCGGGTAGCCATAAGCCGCTTCAAAGGCAGCCATATTGTCCGGGTCTTCAAACAGGTCTTTGCGATATGCCCAACCATCGGCGTCGCCTTCAGTCGGGTATGCATAATATTGGCCGCTGCCAGACGGGTATTCGCCGTAGTATTGCAGCGTGGCGGGGGTGACGGTATCGGCAATGCCTTCACCGACGAGGAAATCGGTCAGGTTCAGGTAATGCCCCTCAGTAACCGCTTGTCCCAGCCACTGGCTATCGCCGACCACCATATCGAAGGCATTACCACGCGCCGCCCATTCAGCGGCCACACGGTTGTAAAACTCGCCCCACGGCGTCTGCACTACGTTCACAGTAATGCCCGTTTCTTCAGCATATTCGTTGCCGATTTGCTGAAGGAAATTGGCAGGATCCCATTCCGCCCACCAGATGGTGAGTTCAGTTACGCCTTCCTGCGCCGAAACTGCCCCAAAGCCGAGCGCAACGAGCGCCACCAGCACCACCAGCAACAATGTTTTCTTAAGCATCTTCATATACTCCTATCGAACAGGATTTTTGAAAGATTGGTTCTCGGTATTCGCTCGTTTCTCTCAATAACTCGCCTCCTCTGAAAACCCTGCCTCATGCACAAAGCCGCCCGATGGCGGGTTGGCAGCAATTATCGAGCGCCTCTCAACGCTCTTCGGAAAAAACATTGGTCAAAGCTAAAGCAGTCGCCCCGATCAAACCGGCATCCTGCGCTAACACGGATGTATCAATGCGTAAGTGCCGCGTTGAAAGCGGTAACGAACGGGTCAAAATACCGCTGCGAATAGACGAGAGGAATAACAGGCCAATATGACTCACGCCGCCGCCGATCAAAATCAGGCTGGGATTGAAAAAATTCACCAGCCCGGCCAGCACTTCGCCGATGATGTAGCCGCTGTCGCGGACGATTTCGTTAGCGACCTTATCACCTTCAGCAGCGGCACGGCCTACTTCAACCGCCGTCAACTGCCCGCCGCACTGCTCGTAATACTTCTTCAAAATCTGACTGCGCCCGGCCAATGCCGCTTCGGCGGCGCGGTGGGCTATCGCCGGGCCAGCGGCTATCGCTTCTAAACAGCCGATATTTCCGCAGTGGCACATCGGCCCATTCTTATCCGCGCAAATGTGGCCGATATCGCCCGCGCTTCCTGTAGAACCGCGATAAATCTCGCCGCGCGCCACAATGCCGCAGCCAATGCCAGTGCCAACTTTCACGAATATGAAATTTTCATGCCGCCGACCAGAGCCTGCCGCAAGCTCGCCCAACGCCATCATGTTGACATCGTTATCCACAATCACGACGGCATTCGGGAAGGCAGTACGAAAGAATGCGCGTATCGGGTAAGCATCCCACCCCGGCATGATTGGCGGCGAGTTCAGAATACCAGCGGCAAAGTCCACCGGGCCAGGAACGCCAATGCCGAACGCATATATCTTTTCAGGGGGAATACCGTTATGTTCCAGAAGATCAATCGCGAGGCGATGAATGAGGCCAAGGATCGGCGCCGCGCCATCGCGCACGTCTATCGGCAGCGAAACGCGCTCCAGCATCGCCGCATTGAAATCGGCAATCGCCAGATCGAGCCCGGTTGCCCCCATATCCACAGCGATAATGTAGCCAAAATCGGGGCGAAAACTGACGACACGCGGGCGGCGCCCGCCGCTGGATTCACCGTCGCCTATTTCTTCAAGGATGCCAGCATCCGTTAGCTCGTTAACAACGGTGGTGATGGTTGAGCGTGAGTAGCCGGTTATATCAGCGATGTCGGTGCGCGAAAGGGGGCCATGCTGCCGCAAGCAGGCGGCAATCTTCGCCTGCGGGGGCTGTAAAAGGATGGGTGCGGGGGTAATTAAATCTTTTACGCTGTCCATCAATTCATTTCAAAAAACATATTACTTTAATAAGCAGAACATAACACGTCGTTTTTCTATTGTCAATAAGATGCGTTTTTACCAAACAACTTCTAACAAAATTGTCATAAGTTCCCGCATTTCAAAGCGTTTTCATCGTCACCGAAGGCATTATGCACTGCCTGTGCGCGTGTTCGATCACGCCAGGCACTTTCTATATAACTTTTGCAAATTGCGACAGAGCCTGCGTTTTTCTGAGTTAATTTGCATAAATCAGCTAACCAAACGCTTGCGCGCCGCCATAAATTTCGCCACACTGCGGGGGTAGACCTTTGACAAGAGATTTAACAACCCGCCGGATGAACTTCCTTCTCTAATAAGGGGGCGGGGCAGGGGTGAGGCTTATGACCACAATCGCTCTGATTGGCGCGCTGGATACCAAAGGTGAAGATTTTGCTTTTCTGAAAACCGAAATTGAAAAGCGGGGATATCACACGCTGGTTGTAGATTTCAGCGTAGTTGGCGAGCCAGCCTTTGCCGCTGATATCTCACGCGAAGAAGTGGCTGACGCTGGCGAAGTGCCGCTGGCAACCCTGCAAGCCAACGGGGATCGCGGCGAAGCGATAGAAGTGATGGCGGCAGGCGCAGCGGAAATTGTGCGCCGCCTGTATGCACAAGAGAAAATTGACGGCATCATCAGCATGGGCGGCGGCGGCGGCACTACCGTTGCATCTACTGCTATGCGCGCCCTGCCCGTCGGCTTCCCTAAACTGATCGTCTCAACGGTGGCCGCTGGCGAAACCAGCCGCTTCATCGGCACCAGCGATATTACCCTGATGCCCGCCGTGATTGACGTGGCAGGCCTCAACCGCATCAGCCGCGAAATTTACGCCAACGCCGCCGGGGCTATCTGCGGCATGTGCGACCCGCGTACCCGCGAAGCTGCCGCCAGCACCGAACGCCCGATGATCGCCATTTCCATGTTCGGAAACACCACGCAGGCGGTCAATCAGGCGAAGAAACATCTGGAAGATGCAGGGTATGAGGTCATCGTCTTTCACGCCACCGGCACCGGCGGGCGCACGATGGAGATGCTCACATCAGAAGGCCAGTTCGCTGCTGTACTGGATATGACCACCACTGAATGGGCGGATGAACTGGTGGGCGGCGTCCTCACTGCCGGATCAGAGCGGCTGGATGCCGCCGCGCTGAACAATATCCCGCAGGTGGTTGTGCCTGGCTGTATAGATATGGTGAACTTTTGGGGGCGGGACAGCGTGCCGCCGCAGTTTGCAGATCGCCTGTTTTACCAGTGGAACGCCAATGTCACGCTGATGCGCACCACGCCGGAAGAAACCGCACAGCTTGGCGAAATCTTCGCGCAGAAGCTCAATCGCGCCACCGCCCCGGTCAAAGTGCTGCTGCCGATGCGCGGCGTTTCCGAAATCGATCTTGAGGGCAAGCCGTTCTACTGGCCAGAAACGTTAACTGCTTTCCGCGACGCGCTCAAACGCAATATCAGCGCTCATATTCAGGTGATTGAATACGACACGCACATCAACGATCCGGCATTCGCGCTGGCGGCGGCTGATGCGCTGCTGAAGCTGCTGGGAAAATAGGCTAAAGCCGCCTTTGTTTGCGTATTGGCGGTTCAAATACTGGAGAAATCATGGCAATTGCACGCGAAGAAATTCTACGCCGTTTGCGCGCCCAAACCGCCGCAGGCAAGCCGATCATCGGCACTGGCGCAGGTACCGGCATCTCTGCCAAGTTTGAAGAGGCTGGCGGCACCGACCTGATCATCATCTATAACAGCGGGCGCTACCGCATGGCCGGGCGCAGTTCGCTCACGGGGTTGTTTGCCTATGGCGATGCCAACGCCATCGTCATGGAAATGGCGGGCGAAGTGCTGCCGGTAGTCAAAAATACGCCAGTGTTGGCAGGCGTGAACGGCACCGATCCCTTCCGCCAGATGCCAGTTTTCCTGAAGCAGGTCAAAGAGATCGGCTTTTCCGGCGTGCAAAATTTCCCCACCGTTGGCCTGTTTGACGGCAAAATGCGGGTGAATATGGAAGAAACCGGCATCAGCTACGCCAAAGAAGTGGAGATGATCGGCATCGCTCATTCGCTTGACCTATTCACCTCACCCTACGTATTCACCATTGAAGAGGCGCGCGCGATGATGGACGCTGGCGCTGATTTAATCGTCGCCCATGCCGGCCTGACCACCGCCGGAAGCATTGGCGCGACCACCGCCATGACGCTGGATGATGGTATCGAATTTGTGATGTCAATTGCCGAAGCGTGTTGGGCAGTGAAGCGCGATCAATTGGTGATCTGTCACGGCGGCCCGTTTGACGAGCCGGAAAATGTGGCTCAGGCGATGCTTAAAATGCCGGGAATCGCTGGCTTCTACGGCGCCAGCAGCGCCGAACGCCTGCCCATCGAACGCGCCATCACTGAACAGATTCGGGCATTTAAGGGGATGCAGTTGGGGTAAGTATTTACAACCCCGCTAAAATCGCCTCATACGCTTGATTGATTTCCCGCATCATGTCGGCAGTATCAGCATGTTTGTTCAAGTCGGGATGATACTGCCGCGCCAGCTTGCGATATGCCCGCTTCACAGCAATGCGCGTGGCTTCCGGTGTGGCTTTGCGCTCCACCCCCAGCAGCGCCAACTGCGCGTGCAGCGGATCATGCATAGGTCGCCCGTTCACAGCTTGCGCGCTCGCTCTACTTTCAAAATCAGCCATGCGCCACACGCCATCCAGCCCCGACGCGCTCACCTTTACCGCATGGCAGGCCAGATTGCCCGCCACGACCGGCTCGCCATAACGTATATTGCGCGCATGGCGGCCATACTCCCGTTCAAAATAGATAGGGAAAACCAATTGGTCGCCCCCATAGGGATCGTAGGCATAAATTTTCTCGCCGTGCAGCGCCAGCAGTGACGACATGTAATCATGCGGCTTATAGCGCGTGCCGTTAGCGGGCATCAGCAGTTCCGCCCACAAAATGAACAGGGTGTAAATATTGTCGGTCGTGTTGGTTTCCACCAGATAGCGTAGTTCGCTGGTCGGCAGCGCCGTTTCTACCAGATAGATCGCGGCTGTCTCGCCGGCAGCAGTACGCACATGCTTCAGGTCGCCATCATCAATGAGGACATCCAGTTTCGCTCTTTGAAATTCTTCGACCAGAAATGCGCTGATGCGGTGCGTGTCAAAGCGCATGGAAGCGGTGAATACCAGTTATGAGGAATGAGGCTCTGATTATATCACGGGGGGAATAAACAGGGGCGGTTTATATGACCGCCCCTCATCATCTATTTATATGCGGAAGGGCTTTTACTCTTCCCTCGGCATATCTTCTGTATCTTCAGGTGATTCGTGCTGCTCAGGCGCTGCCGGTGGCTGCTGCCGGGCTGGTTCTGGCGTATCCATATCTGCCGCTGTATTGCGCGAGCGCAGATAACGCGCGCCGAAAACCACGCCGATCAGACCGAGCACCATCAGCGCTAGCACGCCAAGATTCGCGCCGCTGCTCACTTCATCAAACAAGCCGGTTTGGGGCAGCGTAGATGGCGTAGGCACCAATGTCGGGAAGCCGACGGTTGGCTGCGCCCCCACTTCACTCGTAGATTCTGGCGCTTGTTGAGTCAGCAGTTGGAAGGCTTCAGCAATCGCCGTCGCCGTCAGGTTAATGCCACTCAGCGGCGGGGTAGTCGGCGTTTGCTGCATCGCAATCAACGTGCCGCTTAGCGCCTGCTGCACCAATGCGGCGCGGGTAGCCAGCGCCACCTGTGTCGCCACGCCTTGCTGCGTCGCAACTACCAGCGGCCCCTGTCCGGCGAACTGCGTTGCCAGCGCCACCTGTGTTTCCAGAATTTCTGACAGCTGGCCGCTCGTATCGCCGCCAGAAGCCACCTGTGTTTGCAAACTTTGCTGCGTGGCAATGGCCGCGTTGGCCTGTTCAACCACGCTGGTAGCGACGGCGATCAGCGTCGCCGCTGCTTCGGGATCGAAGTTTGGCGCATCGGTGGGCTGGGCAAGCTGGGTCTGAATAGCCTGCTGCGTCGCAATCACCACGTTGGATTCTTCAGCAATTTGTGTCGCCAGCGCGTTCACAGTAGCGACGGCATCCGTTCCAATTTCTGGCGTTTCGTTGCCAGCCGTTGGCGCGATCATGGTAGCCAGCGCAGCCTGTGTAGACTGCGCGTCAACCGTCGCGTTGGCAACCAGCGTAGCAATCGCCGCCTGCGTCGCCAAACCTTCCGGCGTAATCTGGGCGATTTGCGTAGCAATCGGCGCTACCGTGAGCGCGAAATTGCCCAGCCCCGTATCAACCTGGAAAATCGCGGTGGCGACGTTATTGACGTTCGCATCCAGCGCGGCCTGGGTTGCCTGAATGGCCTGAGCAGCCAGCCCCAACGCTTCCTGCTGTTGGGCAACGCTGGTGGATGCCGCTGATTGTGTTTCTTGCAGCGCAGTCGCGATCAGTTCCTGATCAGCGGCGCTCATCGTCACCATCGCCGCCTGCGTGCCTTGAACGGCTTCGTTAATTGCCTGCTGGGTGGCGCCCCCGCTGTTCAAAACGGCAACCTGCGTGCCGAAGAACGCCTGCTGCGCTTCCCCTTGCTGGGTGGCGAAAGCCACTTGTGTGGCAAAAAATTCGGCTAAACCTGCGGCTGAGGTTGGCGTATGGGTTGGCAGCGCCAGCGCGGTTGCCGTCTGGGCAAAGGCCAGCGCGTTCGCTGTGCCTGCCAGTTCAGTAGCATTAAGATTTGCCAGCGCCTGCGCGGTTCCCGCCAGTTCAGTCGGGTCGAGTGTCGCGGTGGGCGTGCGCGTCGGCGCACGAGTGGCTTCAGTAGGCGTGGCGGTCGCGGTGGGCGTATCGGTATAGGCGTCCGCCGTCTGGGTCATGCTATCAAAAATGGAGGCCTGCGTTTGAGTCTGAGCGAATTGAGCTTCAACCGTCTGGTTGAGCATAACCACCTGTGTGGCGGTTAATTCAGCATCGGTTGGGCCGGTCGGGCGCAGCACCAACACGATCACCAACGCCAGGCCGCCCAGGAAGAGCAAAACCATCAGCAGCGCCAGCAGAATGAATGTCCGGCTGGTGCCGCCCGAATCCATATCTTCTTCAAGGGTCGGCATATCCGAGTCGAGATTATCGCCTAACCCCGGCGGCAGCGTTGTGTCGTCGTCAGCAAAATCAAACTCAGGAACAGACCCCTCGCCGAAATCATCGAAATTAAATTCGCTGAAATCGTCGGGTGGGTTATCGTGCCCATTCCCATTCCCGTTTCCGTTAAACGGGTTGTCATCCCCAAACGGATCTTCGTCGAAATTGAAGTCGTTCGGTCGATTCGTCATGCTTTTCCCCTTGCCGGTACGGGCGCAGCCATACTTCCCCCCTGCGGACGTTCAAGGGCTGCAAATAATAAATGGGTGATGAGGTCATTAATTTCCCATTTGTAGCACGAGATTATGACATGAGCGCATATCTGCTGCAAATCAGGCATAACCCTCGTTTTACTCACAGGACTAACGTCCGGGTACCTCAATATTGGAAAGTGGCGCAAAGATACGCTCACCTGTCACCGTTTCCACCTGTGCGCACGGTAATTTTAATCCATTTTCCAGCATCACCGGGTTTCTTGGCACCGAGATCACCTTGCCAAATACACTGGCGCCATCCGCACGGGCAACACGCACGATCATCCCCAATTGCAAACTCAAATTCAGCAGCGGCGGCATCGGGCGTTCGTTCGCCAGCGGCACATTCACGATTAGCTCCGCGCGCGCGCTGCCACCCTCTGCCCAGGAAGCATCCAATGTTGCCTGCCGCCCTTCCACGCCTTCTAAAAACTGAACAACCGGCAGGCTCATACGCATCGAGCCAATGCCTTCGGTCAACAAAATGGCTCCGGGCGCCCTTTGTGCTTCACGAATCAGATTATTCTCAAGGCTTGGCGCTATCACCCCGGCAAAACTTTGCTCAGCCATCGTCTGAAGGCTGTTATGCGTCAAAGGCTGCTTGGTGATGATGATTGCGCCGCGATAATCGAAATCCAGCTCGTCGGTCTGCATCATTTCCAAACCGGTATCCGGCGCAAAACGCAGCGTGGAGATGGCACGTTTGCCATTCCCCCACACACCTTGAAGCAGCGCCCCCATCGTTTCAATGACCACACCGCGCTCCGGTCTGGTTTCAATGACCTGCCCGTTCAGCCCGGCTTCCAGTTCTACTGACGAAGATTCTTCCTGAAGCAGAATGTCGGTTCCGTCAATCAGCACCACGCGCCCGGTCACTGGCGAGTACAAGCGGCGGCGGCCTTTCTGCGCCAATATCTGCGTGCGTTCAACGAAGTCGCCCGGTTGAACCGCGATCAGTGGCTGAAGGGCCGCTGCGTTCCGCACGCCGAAGAAAGCGCCCGCGTCAACCAGCATGTACGGGGCGGGCGCGTAGCCGCGCGCGATCACATCTTTAAGGCCAACGCGCGTGCCAACGCCTACTTCAACCTGCGCCTCATAAGTATCTTCCGGCAGCAGCGCGGGCGGCGAATCACCGCCGCGTTCAACATTTGCCGCTGCTCAGGATAGTAAGTTTCGAAGCTCATCGTCGCTCCCCTGAGGTTGTGGCTGACCTTCCTTGTTCAAGCTGCGTACAGCGCGCGAAGACTTAGGGGCTGGCGGCAGCTCAAGGTCTGACAGGCTGGGCATTTCAATCGCTTCCGGCACCGGCGCGGCTTTTCCGCGCTTACCCCGCCGCTTCTTGGAATCTTGCGCTGCTTCGACAGGCTGCACGCCAGCGATATTTTCGGCCATCATATCTTCCAGCCAGCCCATCGCCACTTCGCGTATCGGATCGCCCGTCACCTGTGCATACCAGGCCGGAAGCTGTGCCGCCAGTTCCTGCGCGCTATCCCCCAGCGCCAGCGGGCGGCCACGCGCATCAATGATGATACCCGCCGCGCCGCCTTCCACCGTCAGTTTCACCTTCTTTTTTCCGCCGATGTTCAAGCCGCGCCCGGCACTCACGCTAACCTCAGCCGTCACGCCCGGATCGAGCTTGTAAATGAACAGCGAGCCACCGTCTACACTGCGGCGTTCCGTCGTGCCATTCGCCAGTTTGATTTTCACGGCAGCCGCTTTGCGGCCAGCGCGCGGCTTACCGTTCAGGCTGATCGCGGTGCCTAAGTTTTCGATGCCATCTGCAAGCTGAACCGCCGCCGCCGGGTTTAAGCGCGCTAATGCCCCAAGCGCGGGGATCAAGCCGGACGAATCTACTTGTAAGCGGGTGACGCCGCGCGGTTCCAGCGCATCCAGCATTAGCATCGCGGTCAGCCCCGGCCTGCCAGTATTCACCAGTCCCGCCCCCGCGCCGATGATCCGTTCCATTGGCGGCAGCGGCTCACGGGGATCATCATGGGCAGTATCCGGCGTCCATGCCGGGCGCGCAGCTGCCAGCAGCGCCCGTAAGCCGGCGCGCAGCAAGCCGTGTTCCAGATACATCCCGCGCAGCGTATCTGGCGCAAGGCCGGGGCGCAGGGTTTTATTCAGCACATAATCGCGAATCTCATCGTCATAAGACACGAACGGCAGCCACGCCTGTACCGCTTTCACGCCAACCACCTCAAGCAAACTGCTGGCGCTGGTGCCCAACCCGATGTCTGTGCGGATACTGGTGCTCACCCGCCCATCTGCATACGCCGAAAGCGTGCTGCTGCTCGCGCCGATGTCGGCGATCAGCACGCCCTGTTTGGAAGCAGCCTGCTTACCGAAATACTCGGCGATAGTGTGATAGCTTTGCGCATTCGGCAGCACGCCCAAACGGGTCATCTGCCCGACCGTGTTAAAGCCGATGCCCCGCTGCCCGGCCAATGTATTAAACGCCAGCGCCAGTTCCAACTGCGCCGCGTCCAGCCGTTCAACGCCTATCGTCGGGCGAACATTTTCAGTGAAAAATACGTCAGCCACGCCTTCAAACAGGCGTGAAATATCATCATGCAGCGCGGCATTTCCGGCAAACAGGATCAGCGGCTCATGCCCGCGCATCACTCCTGCCGCCAGCCGCACAATCCGCGATAGATCGAGCACAGCCTGTTTCGCGCCATCATCGGTGCCGCCCGTCAGGAAGATCAGATCAGGCCGCGCCAGCACGATCTCATTCAGCGTTTGCTGCGGCGTGCGCGCATCTTCCAGCGTGATCGTGTCCAGAATATTCACGTAAGTGCCAGATGCGGCGCGCAAAGCACTGGAGACGCTGATCTCTGGCATCAACCCGACAACCACAGTGCGCAGCGGTCGCCCGATGCTGGCCGTCGCCACAAACATATCCACGCCCGATCGATCCGGCTGTTCTGGCTGTATCAGCTTGCCGTCTGTGCCGACCATCTGCCGCCCGGTTAGCTGCCCGATTTGCCGCGCCACCCGGTTCAGTCCGATACCGATGTCGTAATACGGGAAACCAGCAGTCGTCGGCTCGTGGGCAGACGCCACCTCGGTATATGCGCCTTCGACCAGATCGATCAGTATGGCGCGGGTATTCACGTTGCCAAAATCAACGGCGAGGATAGACCCCTCTACAGGCATCGTTTAGCTGCCACCTATGGTTGTAAAGATAAACGCCAAACGCTCGGTCAAAATTGCCAGCCCGGTCAAAATTGCGCCGCCATATAACGCTCCCAGCGCGATCACCACAAAACCCTGCCCAACAGCGCCCAATGTGCGCCCGAATGCGCCGCGCCGCACTGTGCCATCTGGCATACGACGGCCAAAATGCCCGAAATACACCAGCGTGCAGATCACCCCACCCACCACAAGAAAGCCATTGAACAGGGCGATACCCGCCTCGTCGCCGCTGGCCTGTGGGCGTAACACGTTGATCGTATCGTTCATCACCGGGATCAACGTGCCGCTAACCGCGCCGATGATGCCCACCGCCGCGCCTACGCCGATGATCAACCCCAGCGCCAGATTGCCTAATTTGTGATAGCGCCGGAACGTTCTGGTGAGCAGCAGCGCTCCCAGCACAATCGGCACAATGCCGATGAGAATGCCACTGAACTGCCCGCTGCCAATCGTGCCCCGTACCCAGGGCAAAATCACGCTTTCAACCGTCAGCACAGTGATATAACCAGCGGCTAAACCGGCAAACACATAAATTGCCAGGCGGTACAAAAAGTTATCGCCCAGTAAATAGCTGAAGATCATCAGCGTGAATACGAAACCGGCAGCTAAACCGACCTGATCGGGCGTCACCGTGAACGTCTCCTTCGCGTGATGCTGCGCACGGTATTGATGATAGCCCCCAGCGCGATCACCCCGGCAGAAACCAATATGCCCAGCGTCATGGCGTACCATCGCTCATCGCGATAGCCCGCTGAAGGGGGCGCAATCGTGACCGCCAGCGGCAGCGCGGCCTGCTCGGTAGCTTCCGGCGTCACCTCCTCGGTGGGCGCTTCGGTAGGTTCAGGCGTCGCGGTAGGGCGGCGCGTGTTCGTTTCAGTAGGTTCAGGCGTCGCGCGTCGGGCGGCGCGTATTCGTTTCCGTCGGCTCAGGCGTGTTGGTAGCGCGGCGCGTCGGGGGAACGGTATTGGTTGCCGTCTCTGCCGACGGTTCAGAAGTCGTGTTTAGCTGCGCGAAGGCAGTCGCCGTCAGCGCGAACGAGCTGATTTGCGCGGTTCCCGTCAGTTCATCTGCGTCAAATTCAGCCGTTGGGGTCGTCTCATCCGGGCGCGTTTGCTCCGCTGGTTTCGCCACAATTTCTTTATCAATCGGGCTATAAGCGCCAGTGATGGCGATCAACGAGCTGGAAACCCAGCCTTCTACCCCGCCGTCAATGCGGACGTTCAGCCATGTACCGTCCTCGTTCTGGCCGATGACCGTCACCGCCGCGCCCGGCTGTAACAGCGCCAGAATATTGGCTGTCGTATCGGGCTGTTCGCGTAAATTCACCGCCTGCGACGATGTGATGCGCCCCAGCACTGGCGTCGGGGTGAGCGTAGGCGTCAGCGTATTCGTTGGCGTCGGGGTGAAAGTGGGCGTCACCGTAAAGGTTGAAGTGTAGGTGAAGGTAGCCGAAGGCGTGAATA
>LMZS01000061.1 GCA_001567085.1 Chloroflexi bacterium OLB15 | reverse complement strand
GCTTGAACAATGTGCCGATGTATAGCCATAACAATGAAATAGATTAGCGGGTTTATTTTTCGTTAATTCTTTACGGGAATTTCATCATATTCGTGCTAGCATGAAATCAGCAGGCTAACTAGCGATATAACGAGCAGAAAAATACAGCAGCATGGCGAATATCCTGATCGTAGATGACGAAGATGGCTTCCGGCATATTTTGCAGATTGTGCTGCGGCGCGGTGGGCATGAAACCTGCGAGGCGGCGAATGCGAACATGGCTTTGAACGTCATTCAGGGGTGCTCGCCGGACTTGATTTTACTGGATGACATGATGCCGGGAATGAGCGGCGGGGAACTGTGCCGCCTGTTGAAGGCGGATAGTCGCTATCAATCGCTGCCCGTAATTATGCACAGCGCCAATTCAAGGCTGAATGATCCGGTTTATGTTGCGTCTATCGGCGCAGATGGCGTACTTTTGAAGCCCTGCCCACCACATGACCTTTTGGCGACGGTCAACAACTATTTACAACTGGTGGGTTAGGCAGATTATCTGCGCGCTGCACGCTGCTTTGCGGCATCGGGATGCTGATCTGCAAGCAGGTCGTCCAGCGTAACCCGATCAAACGGGTCTTCGTTCGTCAAACGCTCACGCGCCTCCACCCGAATTTCCCCATCTTCAGAGAGATGCCTGCGGAGAATAGACTCGCGGCTTTCGTACCACATGAAATTATAGGCAGCCAGCGGAACGCTGTCGGCGCTGACTAATAACTGCCACTCTCCAGAGAAATTGTGGGCATCCAGAATTTTCAGCCGCGCCGTTGGGCTGATCAAATTTGCCCCTAAATCCAAATTCTGTAAGTCTTCATGAACGAACAAACGCTGCCCGTCCGCGTCAATAATTTCAAAACGAACCCGCCCCGCAGCCCGCTGAAGTAGATGCAGCACGATGAACGGCTGAATATATTCGGCATTGTCTGGCGGCGCGGCGGTGCGGCTGATGCTGCGCTGGCCGTGTGACCATACCATCAGGCCAATATCAACTGGCAGCACCCGTGAATGAATGTCCAGCCCGACATTTCGGCCTGCTTGCAGCGCATGTTGAAAGGCAAGCTCGCCATTGGGCAGGCGCGATATTTTTTCGTGCGGGGATGCGTGCTGCGGGCTGGCAGGCGCGGCTTTCGGTGACTGGGCAGGCCTATTCGGGGGAGGTTCGTAGATCGGGTGATGGGTGGATGGAACGCGCGTTTGCGTAAGCGAAGATATCAAATCAGCTGTCATCGTCATGAACATGCTGAAGCCCCGCCACAGCAGTCGTAAAATATCTCGCATCTTCATATCTCGTACCGGATTCAGCCAGCGCCCCCGCCTTGATCGTTCGCTAAACTGGAACTGCGCGAACGCGAAAAAAAGACATCCGCTGAAAAGCAGCAGGATCATCATCAACAATGCATTAAACAATACAGGCGCCAGAATCATCACCCCTGCGATTAGGGCTATTGCAATCAGTGCCTGTTCGGATGTGATCCCTTTTGCGCGGCGGCTAGCGACCGGCGCGTTTCTGCCCGTTGTCCGCCTGCCCACGTAGCAAATCTTCCAGACTCATCGGCGCGTCAGTTTCCACTTCACTCAAGCGCGATTTTGCAGGGGCTTCGCCATCTACAGCAAGCCGGCGCGCGCGTGAGAATCGATCTTCAATAGAGGGTGACACGGTGAAAACGTGCTCGGCAATGGTGTTGCCATCCAGAGAAACGCGTAAATCCCAGTCACCGGGTTCGATGTTATCGGTATTGGCATACAAGGGAAGCTGGTGATCTGCCAACAGATTCATATCACCAGCGCGCAGGTACGGGCGCATTTCGTGAACGTAGCGCACCTTGCCCACGCCGTCGCGCAGCTCAAAACGCACCAGCGAACGGCGATCTGCAGCGGCGGGCAGCACATTCAGCGTGATGAACGGGCGAACGCCGTCATCATCCAGCGTTACATCGCGGGTGCGGCGCATGTTCATGCCTGCGTCGCCGGTTTGTACGGCGATCAGTCCAATATCCAGCAAGGTCATATCCGGGCTGCTGAAGCCGCCACCACGCCGCGCGCGTACTGAGGCTTCACGGGCATCACTGCTCATTCGCGCAGCAGCGAGCGAAGAGCGCGACTGTTCCAGCAAGCGGGATGGCGCAGCATTGATGAGCGAAAGGGCAACGCCCGCCCCGAATAAGGCGATTAAGGTGACAGCCACCAAGGGGGGCGCGGTGCCAGAGAGTAAAGCGATAGCCAGCGCCGCCCCCATCACAATTAGCCAGGGCGCGGCATTTCGGCGAAAACGCATAGAGATATGTCCTGATTCTTCGACGAAGTTACCTTAAGTATACGGGAAATTAGCGCGTTAGGTTGCATTTTGGTTAAGTTCGCCAGATTGTAAAAAACTGATTGCGCCGCAGAGCCGGATTTTGAAAATCGGATTATACTTTGCAATATAATTCGGCAAAGATGGGCTTAGCCGGACGAGGTACCCATGCCAAGACGACGTTTTTCGCGCAGTTTTTATGAAGATACTTCCGTGCCTGCCGTGCAGCAAACGGCAGCGCCAGAGGGCGGGCGTACTCAGAACCAGCAATCACCGATTTTGGGTTTGCAAAACATGATCGGTAATAAAGCATTGCAGCGTATGCTGATTCAGCGCGAAGGCGAGCTTGAGGAAACCAACGGCCCGGCTGTTGAGCATGAAGGCGGCGAAGCTGAATCTGAGACGGATGGCGTAGTCAATGCCGAATTGCTGACGCCGGCGCAAGTGACCAAAGCGATCTCGTACTATGAAATTCGCAAAAAAGATTACCCGTCACACATCATCGAGCAAATACAAGAGGCGCTGAACACCACTAAGACGGGCAAAGCTGATGCAGAGATGGTACAGGCGGTTGCCAGTTACCAGATGTCTGTTGGGCTGGCAGTAGATGGCATGGCTGGCCCGCGCACACTGCCAGCTATCTTTGCGCAGGGCTTAGACACTGACGAGCACGAAGAGGATTTTGCCGAATTCGCTGTTGAACAGTTGAACCAGTGGGAAGATCTCGGCAGCGCAGACGCGCGCGCTGAGCAGCTCATGGATAAGGTGAACGAGCTGCTAGAATCCTCAAAAGTGCCGGAATGCGATTCTGAGGTGAAAGACCTGCCTGATTTGCTCGGTCAGTTCGATTTTGAAACCTGGAAAATTGAACTTGGCAAGCCAGCATTCGAGAGGGATGTGATCACGCTCGAAGAATATGCGGATACCGCCGATACGATTTATCACGAAGCGCGCCACGCCGAGCAGTGGTTCAGCATGGCGCGTATGCTGGCAGGCGAGGGCAAAACTGCTGCCAAAATTGCGGAAATGATGGGTATCCCGCTGGATATTGCGAGCGAAGCGGTGAACCTCAAGTATGCCCCGGACAGCATGGAAGCGCTGGTGGCGAATGGCTGGTATGAGAGCGTGTATGGCGTGGATGCCCAGTACCGCGAAAATACCTTGACCGAACTGGAAAACGCGAGCAAAGAACTTGACGAAGCACAAAAAGCGCTGGACAAGAACGATACGCCCGCCAACCAGAAGCGGTTGCAGCGCGCGCAGGAACGTCGTCAGCGCGCATTTGACGCTTACCACAACCTGCCAGAAGAAACCGACGCGCACCGTGTAGGCGACTCGGTAGAAGCGCGTATTCTGCTGAAAGCTGAACTGGAAAATATGCCTTAAACAGGCGGATACATGAACCAGACCATTACAAAGCTGCTCAAGCAGCTCACTCAGGAAGGCGTTAGCACGGCTGAAGTTGCGGAAACGATTGGCAGCATTGAAGCGGCAGGCGGCGCACATACCGCGATGAAGGTGATGCCAGCAGATACTGCCTTTGGCAGCGCTGAAATTTCGCCCGGCGGCGCGGCGGATACCCCATATACGGTTACGCTGGCGCTGAGCAGTGGCAAGGCGCTTTCGCTCAAGGATTTTGAGAAAGCGTATGGCGAAAGCCATTTTGTGCCGAGGATGAGGCCGGGTCAAAAGCCGCGTGTCGCTTTTTACTACGAGCCGGAAGGCGCGCCCTATTCTGTCGCGATTTTCGCCTCACATGAGGATGATAACGTGATCAGCGTGCTGCTGCGCCGCGATAAACGCCAGTAGCGCAAAGCAGGTTGATCAGGGCGCGAGCGACGGCGCCCTTTTGCTGCTTACGGCGAATCCCAATTAATGCCAAACGAATCACGCATAAATTCATACTGGCTGTCAATGATCGGCTCGTTAGGCGCGGCTTCAATGCGGCGATAGGTATCATCGGGAAGCTGTTCCCACGCATTGGTGTTGTCTGCCCATGACGTTTGCAATACCCGCATCACCTGATGCTGAATGCGTTCATCAATTACCGGAAAGACCACTTCAACACGGTTGTACAGATTGCGACGCATGAGATCGGCACTGCCTAGATACAAGCGTTGTTCGGGTGGCGCGTTGTGGAAATAGTAGATGCGACTGTGTTCAAGATAACGCCCGACGATGCTTTTGACGCGAACCGTTTCGCTAAAACCGGGCAGGCCGGGGCGGATGCAGGATAGCCCGCGCACCAGAAGATCAATTTCTACGCCTGCCTGCGAGGCTTCATAGAGCTTGCGAATCGTCACATCTTCTTCAAGCTGGTTCATCTTGAATATCAGGCGTGCCGGTTTCCCTGCGCGGGCGGCGGCAATTTCGTTATCAATCAGCTCAAGCAGTTTTGGCAGCAGGTATTCAGGCGCAACCAGCAGGCGGTCATAGGTGGTGTTTGGCGCGTAGCCGGTCAGGCGGTTGAACAGCCGCGTGGCATCGTCAGCAATTTCGCGATTGCAAGTGAGCAGGCCGAGATCGGTATACAAGCGGGCTGTGCTGCTGTTGTAATTGCCGGTGCCAATATGCACGTAGCGGTTGACGCCATCCCCTTCGCGGCGCACGACCAGCGCGATTTTGGCGTGGGTTTTGACCGGCAGTTCTTCAACGCCGTAGGTCACATGAACGCCTGCATCTTCCAGCGCCTTTGCCCATTGCAGGTTGTTGTCTTCATCAAAGCGGGCTTTCAGTTCAACCAGCACCGCGACCTGTTTATTGTTTTCCCGCGCTTCCAGCAGCGATTGAACGATAGGGGAATTGCGCCCGACGCGGTACAGCGTCACTTTAATCCCCAGTACGTCGGGATCGTGGGCGGCGGCGTGGAAGAAATTTTCTACCGGTAGAAACGAATCGTAAGGGTGATGCAATAAGATGTCGTGGCGAGAAATTGCGTCGAAGATATTTTCTTCCGCATCCACTGGCTGGCCGGGTACATAGACGGGATATTTCAGATCGGGGCGATCTACCGCTGCAATCTCGAACAAGCTGGCTCCGCCTAATGCGCCATTCACCAGATACAGATCGCGGCGCTGGTCAATTTTGAGCGATCTCACCAGCGTATCTATGATGGTTTCGCTGGAGCCTTCAGGAATTGAGAGGCGCACCACCGAGCCGAAACGGCGCTCGCGCACACTTTCTTCAACAAATTCACGGATGTCTACGCGCCCATCGCCGTTCAGGTCTTCCAACTCATGCTCATAGTCAATGTCGGCGTTACGGGTGATACGGAAGGGGGCGGCATCTACCACTTTCATACCCGGAAACAGCAGCGATAAATTTTCGCGGATCACATCCTCAATCCACACAAAGGAAACTGTTTGAGGGGGGACGAGGCTGGATAAATCCGGCTGAATGGACTCGTCACCGTATTTCCGCACCACGTCATACAGGTTGATCAGCCGCGAGATACCTTCGGGAATCTTGATACGCACAAAATCGAGATCGCCTTCGTCTTCATTAGCGTGGCGCAGAACTACCGCAAGGTTCAGGCTTAAGTTGCTGATGAACGGGAAGGGACGTGCATGATCCACCGCCAGCGGCGTCAGAATCGGGTAGATTTCTTCGGCAAAATATTTACGCAGGGCATCCCGTTCCAGTTTGCCAAGTTCCGCGACAGTGGGAATGGTGACGCCAGCTTCTTCAAGCTGCCGAAGCAGATCGCGCATCAGGCGGCGCTGTTCGGTCATCATCGCGCCAACACGCTCGCGTAAAAGCGCCAGCAGCACGTGAGAGTTATAGCCATCAGGCCGCACCGAGCTAGACCCTGATTTGATCTTCTGATGAATGGCGGCGACACGCACCATGAAAAATTCATCAGTATTGCTGCTCACAATAGCCAGAAACTTGATGCGTTCCAACAGCGGAAGCCGCTCATCTTTGGCCTGCGCCAGCACGCGATAGTTGAATTCGACCCAACTTAGCTCGCGATTGATGTAGTTATCGGGATTGAGGGGGGGTAAAACCGCCTCGTTGATCTGTAGCTGGAGGGCGCACATCACAAAAATCCAGTAAAAGAAATACGCATCGAAAGTAATACATCATCATACGTACAACTTATGTTAAATGTAAAGCGAGATGGCATGAGGGGCTTAGGGCGGCTTATGGAGAGGATATTTTTAAGGACGTTTCAGCCCTGTATCAATTCCTGTATGCGGCGCTCAAAATAGGCGCGTTCAAGGCCGTTGCCGCACAAAGCCAGCGCGCGGGCATAGGCATCAGCGGCGGCTTCAGTTTCGCCAATACGCCGCAGCAGGTCGGCGCGGGCGGCGTGATACGGGTAATACTCTCTGAGTTCGGTATCGAAACGGAGCAGTATATGCAGCCCTTCACGACAGCCATAGGCCATCCCTACCGCGACGGCGCGGTTGATGGCGACAACCGCAGAGGGCGAAACTTTGAGCAGCACCTGATAAAGGGCGGCGATCTGCTTCCAATCGGTTGCTTCTGAGGATGCTGCTTTGCAGTGCAGCGCGCTGATCGCCGCCTGTATTTGATACGCGCCGTGAGCGCGGAGCGCGAAGGCTGAATCCAGCAGCGCCACGCCTTCCCCGATGGCTGATTGATCCCACAGAGAACGATTTTGATCTTCGAGCAAAACCAGCGCGCCGCTGTCATTAATTCGGGCGGCCACGGCGGGAATCGTGCAGCAGCAGCAAGGCCAGCAGCCCGCGCGGCTCTGCGCTGATAGGATCATCTTCGGGCAGCAGGCTGACCAGCACACGGCAAAGCCGGATCGCTTCGGCGCATAAATCCTGGCGGATCAAGCGCTTCGCCGCGCGTGGCGACAGTAGCCTTCACTTGAAAATCAGGTACAGGGTGGCGAGCAAGGCGCCCAACCGTTCAGGCAAGAGGCTGGGCGGGCGGCACACGTAGGGAATATTCGCCTGCGCCGAATCTTCTGCTTGGCGTCGCGGCCAGCCGCTGAGCCATTGTTGGCACAGAACAAGAAACGCGC
>LMZS01000060.1 GCA_001567085.1 Chloroflexi bacterium OLB15 | reverse complement strand
GCCGATCTGTTTGATAGTTTCATTGGCGAAAGTTGGTTTGTGCGTGACAGGCTGAACCTGCAATCAGAAGCGCTTGCCCAACTGCAAACGCTCATTGACGGGCGTCCCTACCGCGAAGGCGTGGCAACTGCCGAAGCGCGTATTGACTACGCGGCAGAACGCCTGCGACTTCTGTATGTCGGCATCACCCGCGCGCGGGAAGAGCTGTATATCAGTTGGAACACAGGTAAACGGGGCGACTTGCAGGAAGCGAAGCCGCTGACGGCGCTGCGCGAATGGTGGGCAGAAAAATCAATTCAGCCGCTTTCGTGAATTTCCACTATTTGCGCCAGTGTATTACCGGCAGGCATCACGCCTCAGAGGGTGTTTCCATCACAACCGTTGGCGATGCGGCTGTCTTTTCATTGATTTTCAGATACTTCATGCTCACGCCGGGAGTAAATACAAGATCGCCCTGTGGCTGAAAGAAATGCAATTCGGGAACGTGGCGCTCACCGGTGAAATAAAATCGCGGCGAAACGTCCGTCCATACATCCAGCGGCTTTAAGGCGGTCAAATCAGCCACGCCAACGCGAATACCAAAATTTCGCGGGCGCAGTTTAATTTGAGGGAAGCGGGCTTCAAGTTCAACCAGCCATGCAGCATATCAGGCGTCTCTAACAGTTGGTTGTCGCAAATACTGATCGTCGCTTTGGTATCAATATCCACAATGCCAACCGTCATGCGCACGTTGGCTTTCGGGTTTGCAAACTCGATCTGAACGCGGATGACTACATCCTCATTAAAGGCAAATTCATTGCGCGGGTTTCCGTCGCCGCCCAATACGCGCACTGACTTGATAGTAACATCCGGGTCAAAGTGGTCATTCGTCACCATCACGCCGTCGCCAGGCGCTTTGTTTTCTTTTGGCTTACTGTCAGCTGTTTTCGCCGCTGCCTGAGCGGTGGCAACAACTGAGCGCTGCTGGCTCTGCGTGTATTCGTGCAGCACCTGTGTGGCCTGCCCATCAGCGCGAACCTCGCCACGATCTAACCAGATCACGCGCTCACAAATGCGCTCCATAGTATTCACATCATGCGAGACGAGCACCACCGTGCCGCGTTGGATGTACTCGCGAATTGCCGCCGTGCTCTTCACGTTAAAGCTGTAATCGCCTACCGCCATCACTTCATCAATCAGGATAATGTCAGCATTCATATGTACAGCGGCAGAAAAGCCCACCCGCGACATCATACCTGATGAATAGCGTTTCACCGGCACATCAATGTAATCGCCAATATCGGCAAAGGCGATAATCTTTTCAATACGCTCTTTGGTCTGGCTCATATCCAGCCCCATAAGCGTGCAATTCAGATAGATATTTTGCCGCCCGGTCAATTCGTTATGAAAGCCCGCGCCCAGCGAAAGCAGCGGCTGCACCCGCCCAACAACCCGTACTCGTCCCTGCGTCGGCAAAGAAACGCCCGCAAGTAAGCGCATCAGTGTCGTTTTACCAGAGCCGTTATGCCCGATCAAGCCGAGCGTTTCCCCCGGCTTCATCCGAAAACTCACATCTTTAAGCACGTAGCGCTGTTCAGGCTTAGTCTTTCGCTTGGATTGTTCGCGTATGTACGTCAACGCTTCCTGCACCGCGTTACGCATACGCATACCCTTAAAGGTTTGATATTGCTTGTAAACGTTTTCGACCAGCACTACGTCTTCGGTCACTTGCAGGTTTGTCATAAGTGGCAGCAGCCTACAGCCGATCAGCAAAAAGCCATTCGGATCGCTTGAAGAAAAGATAGCCCAACGTCAGCACAATCAGCGAAACAACCGTCGAAAGCAGCAGCGGCCCAGCCACCGTGAATTGACCATACAATAATGTTTCCTGCCATGCCGCAAAAATCGGCGCCAGCGGGTTGACAACAAAAAATGATTGTATCGTCGGTGGAACCGCCGTGATCGGGTAAATGACCGGCGTCATATACAGGCTCAGTTGGATGAGCATGGGCAGCACTTGCAGCAAATCGCGCACTGATGAAGTTAATCCGGCGAAAATAAAACCCAAACCCAACCCAAAAGCGGTCAGCACAAGAAACGGCCATATCGCCAGCAGCATATAAGGGGTCAGGGGATGGCCGTGTATCACAAACATGATCGCGATAATGATCGTGCCGAAAAACAGATCAACCAGCGATTCGGCAACGACAGCCAGCGGCAAAAATTCGCGCGGAAAGCGCACCCGGGTGATGATATCCAGATTGGTGATAATCGAAGAAGCGCCGCTGAACACGATGCGGTTGAAATACGTCCACAACACCATGCTGGTCACAATAAACAGCCCGTAAGGTACAGGGCCGGTACTTACCCGCATGACCAGCGAAAACACGAACAAATATACAAGGCTGGAAAGCAGTGGTTGGAAAATAGCCCATAACAGCCCAACACTGGTAGAGCTGTAGCGGGCGATGATGGTGCGGCGAACCCAATAGGCGAAAAAAGGCCAGTAGCGCGCGGCAAATACCAGATGCCCCCACAAGCCGCGCTTAAGATGGTTATTCTCAGCTTCAAAGATGTAGGTTGATGAGATAAGGTTTTTCACGAGCGTTCCGCGCTTGATGAACCCACCGAATCATAGCACAGTTTAGGTACTGTTCCAGACGCGAGTATAGGATCAGCAGGCTGCATAAAGCGCGTCACGGCGTTATGATTTTTCTTTTTGGCAGTTTTGAAATGAGCCTCATTATGCGCAATGAACCGGCTGAAATTATCTATGGGCGCGAAGTTTGTGGGTTTTTACCCGCCGCCGAACGTCGCGAATGGCTGGTGACCAACGGCATTGGCGGTTATGCTGCCGGCACAGTTTCCGGCATCCCCACACGCCGCTATCACGGGCTGCTCATCGCCGCGCTTCAGCCGCCGGTGGGTCGTTCCCTGCTGGTCACAAAGTTTGATGAAACCGCGCTCTATTATGATCGCAGCTACGAATTATTCGCGGAGCGTCGTGCAGCCAGCGGCATCGAAGCGCACGGCTACCGCTATCTGGAAAGTTTTCAACTAGAAGGAACGGTTCCCCTTTGGACGATTGCGCTTGGCGATGCGCTGCTGGAAAAGCGGATATGGATGGCGCGTGAAGCCAACACCACCTACATCCGGTATACGCTGAAGCGCGCCTCTGCCCTGCTGCTGCTGCAAACCGGCATTCTTGTCAATTTCCGCGATCATCACGATACCACCCGCATAGGGAGCGTTGATTTTTCAGTTGAAGATACCTTCGAGCAGGCGGGCAATACTGAATATTCCCGAAGGCTGACCATCACCCCCGAAAAGGGTGCGCCTTTCTATATCCTGTCTGATGCTGCCGTCGCCTATCGTGAATCAGAGTGGCGGCGCGGCTATGTGCTGCCTGTTGAGTCTGAGCGCGGCCTTGATTTCATTGACGATAACCTGTGGGCAGGCTTCTTTAATGTCTCGCTGGAAGTTGGCGAAAGCGTCACCTTTGCAGCCACAACCGATCCCGCCGCCGCTGTTGATGGAGCGGCAGCATTAGCGCGGCAGCACACTTATGAGGCGCAGCTCATCAAAGCCGCAGCGCCCGCCAGTTCGCCCGATCCTATCTTCCAGCGGCTGGCGCTATCCGCCGATCAATTCATCGTCAGCCGCGCCCTGCCCGATGGCCGCGATGGGCACAGCATCATCGCGGGTTACCCCTGGTTCAGCGATTGGGGGCGCGATACCATGATCAGCCTGCCGGGGCTGACGTTGGAGACCGGCCGATATGCGGTTGCCGCAAGTATTCTGCGCACCTATGCCCGCTATGTAGATCGGGGAATGCTGCCCAACCGTTTTCCGGATGCGGGTGAAACCCCTGAATACAACACCGTTGATGCAACGCTCTGGTATTTTGAGGCGATCCGCAGCTATGTCGCCGCCACTGGTGATCTTGAATTAGCGCGTGAACTGCTTCCCGTATTGAAAGACATCATTGAATGGCACGAACGCGGCACGCGCTACCATATCCACGTTGATCCCGCTGACAGCCTGTTATACGCCGGGCAGGATGATATTCAGCTTACATGGATGGACGTGAAAATTGGCGACTGGGTAGTCACGCCTCGTACCGGCAAAGCCGTCGAAATCAATGCGCTGTGGTACAACGCCTTGCTAACCATCAGCGATTTTTGCGAAAAGCTGGGCGATGATGCATCCCATTTTCAGGCATTAGCGGAAAAAGTTCGCGTAAGTTTCCGCAAATTCTGGAATAACGATGATGGCTGCTGTTTTGACGTAATTGAAGGGCCGAATGGTAACGATGCTTCTGTCCGCCCGAATCAAATTTTCGCTGTCTCGCTGTCACAAAGCCCGATTTCCCCATCACAGCAGCAGGCCGTTGTAGAAACCTGCACCCGGCATCTGCTTACCTCGCATGGCTTACGCAGCCTGTCGCCAGATGATCCGCGCTACTGTGGCATTTTCATCGGCGGGCAAATGGGTCGCGATTCGGTATATCACAACGGCGCGGTCTGGGGATGGCTAATCGGGCCCTATGTCGCGGCGCATTTGCGCGTTTATGGCGATAAAGCAGCCTCACGTGCGCTGCTGTACCCTCTAATTCGCCATCTTAACGAACGCACTGCGGGCAGCCTGAGCGAAGTTTTTGACGGCGATCCACCGCATGAAGCGCGCGCCTGTTTCGCGCAGGCGTGGACGGTAGCCGAAGTGCTGCGGGCTTGGGCGCTCACCACGCCAAACGAAAACCCGCGCGCATAAAATCAGGCTTATATAAGGATGCTGAATGCTTGAGCAAGAATCGCTAATCAGCGCTGTCCCCGCCGCCTTAACGGAAGTCAACCTCGCCGGCTTTGGGGACAGGCAATCGGGCAAGGTGCGTGATATTTATGTACAGGGTGATCGGCGTATTTTGATCACCACTGACCGTGTATCTGCTTTTGACCGCGTGCTTGGCGCAATCCCCTACAAGGGACAGGTCTTAAACCAGCTTAGCGCGTGGTGGTTTGAACAAGTTGCAGATATCGTAGGCAGTCACGTCATCGCCATCCCCGATCCCAATGTCACCATTGGGCGCGAAGCGGAAGCGCTGCCCGTTGAAGTGATTGTGCGCGGCTACATCACCGGCGTGACCCGCACCTCTTTATGGACGCTGTATGCCAGCGGCGAGCGCGCGCCCTATGGCATCCCTCTGCCTGATGGCTTGCAAAAAAATGATGCCCTTCCCCACCCCATCATCACCCCGACGACCAAGGCCACCGGCGGCGCGCACGATGAACGCCTGACCCGTGAAGCGATTCTGGAACGCGGGCTGGTTGCGCCTGACCTGTGGGAACAGGTCGAAAATGCGGCTGTCGCTATATTCAGGCGTGGGCAGGCAGTTGCCCGAAATGCCGGGTTAATTCTGGTTGATACCAAGTACGAATTCGGCCTTGTAAATGGCAGCCTCGTCTTGATTGACGAAGTGCATACGCCAGATAGCAGCCGTTACTGGACGTTAGAAAGCTGCGGCGGTGGCCAGGAGCCGGAAAATTTTGACAAGGAATTCTTGCGCGAATGGTACGTGGCGCACGGCTATCGCGGCGAAGGGACGCCGCCAGCAATGCCCGATGAAGTGCGCGCCCACGTTGCAGCGCGTTATATTAGCGCCTACCAACGGCTAACAGGCACAGATTTTATTCCCGGCGAACAGCCTGCCG
Organism: Chloroflexi bacterium OLB15; assembly: GCA_001567085.1. Taxonomy (GTDB): domain Bacteria; phylum Chloroflexota; class Anaerolineae; order Aggregatilineales; family Phototrophicaceae; genus Flexifilum. The sequence continues at coordinate 5,679 of LMZS01000060.1, read as the reverse complement.
CCGAACGCATCGCTCGTAACCTTGAAGCCTATAAGGAGAAAACTTCGTGACACTGTTGAATCCGCTGGTGCCGATCATCATGGGTTCAAAAAGCGATCTGCATTATGGTCAGGTGATCGCTAACTCGCTCAACCAATTCGGCATCTCCAGCGAAATACGCATCGCCTCCGCGCATAAAGTGCCGTCCATACTGCTGCAAATCCTCACCGACTATGAGACCGACCCGCGCCCGAAGGTTTATATCACCGTCGCCGGGCGCTCCAATGCCCTCAGTGGCATAGTAGATGCCCAGGTGACATGCCCGGTGATTGCTTGCCCGCCGCTTTCAGACACTTTTAACGGCGCGGATATTTATTCGTCGCTGCGTATGCCCGGTGGCGTTGCGCCGCTGGTCATTCTTGATCCTGAAGGCGCGGCCTTAGCGGCTGCTAAAATTTTTGCGCTGGATAATCCCGAAGTGAATGCAGCCGTTCGCGCCTTCCAGAAAGCGGGCGTAGATCGTTTGCTGCAAGACGATGCTGAGTTGAACTCAAAATCGAAGCCATCCGCGCCATCACAGCCGCCGCCGCAGGATTCATCCGTTAACAACTTCGACCTGTGATACTGTGGCAGCGGGCGAATTTTACCGGCGAGATATTAGCCCCTGATCGGTATGATGAAGCGAATCATCATTATCGGCGCAACCGGCTCTGGCAAAACCACGCTGGCGAAACAGCTTGCCGGGCGCTGCGGATTCAGCATACCGAATTGGATTCACTGTACTGGCTGCCGGGCTGGAAACCTTCACCCCTTTTAGCGTTTCGAGAGAAGGTTGAGGCAGTCACTTCGGGCGAAACATGGATCGTAGATGGCAACTACAGCCGCGCCCGTGACATCGTTTGGGGGCGGGCAGATACGTTAATTTGGCTGGATTACCCGTTGTGGCTGGTATTTGGAAGATCGATCCGGCGTGGACTCAGGCGCATACGCTCTCGCGAAGAATTATGGGAAACTGGCAATCGGGAAACGTGGCGAAATCTATTTTTTAAGCGCGATTCGCTGCTCGTGTGGCTGCTTAAAACCCACCCCAGACACCGGCGGGAATATCCGGCGCTCTTTGGGCAGCAGGGATACGCGCATTTGCATATCATCCATCTGTATTCGCCGCGAGAGACTACGAAATGGTTGGAACAGATCGAATCTGCGGTCTGAGAAATGGATGATGTTCTCGCTTTTCGCCAGATCATCTATATGACTTGATCGCTCCCTTAAACCGGAGCTAACTGGCAAACACAATACGGGTGATCCAAACGATTGCCCGCCAAAAGGTAAATTTTGCGATCATATGTTCACGACATAACAGAAAACTTGTGTTATTTTAGAACTGGCGTTCGGAAATTACCCTGACCTATTTTATTCCGAACCCGGAAAGATGACCCTCATGCACCGCGAACAGCGCCAGCGCACCCGTGACCTGCTCAAGAGCAAAGGCATTGAGCGGGCATTATTTGCCCATATCGAAAGCGTGATCTGGTTAACCGGTTTTGCTCCGGTAATCGAATTACAAAGCCCGTTTCAGGCTGGCCCGCATCTGGTCTGGTACGAAAGCGGCACCTTCACGCTGATTACGCAGGATTTTCAAGCGCCCTATGCCGGTAATTATGCCGATGAACCGGATGGCGGGCTGATCGTTTATGAAGGCTACGCGATAGAACACCCTATTCGCTCCGTAGCCGATATGGCTGAGCAGTTGATCGGGTTAGTACGCGGATCGCAAGGTTCCGGCGCGGTTGGCGTAGAGGTGGACTCTGTCTCTACCCGCCAGTTTCATGCCCTGAATCTTGGTCTGAACCACCCCGACATCATCCCTGTTGATAACTGGCTGAAACCGCTGCGGATGATCAAAACCGATGAAGAGATCGCCAAACTGCGCCGCGCCTTCGCGCTAAACGATCTGGCTTTTGCTGCCGCGCAGCAGGTGGTCAAACCCGGCGTCACCGAAATTGAAGTATGGTCTGCCGCGCACAGCGCCATTCAGAATGCAGACGGGATACGCTCGCCTTTAGGCAACGATTGCGTGGTCAGCTATCGCGAGTTCAACATTGGCGGGCTGCCGGCTAAAAACGTGCTGCGCGAAGGCGACTCGATCATCGTAGACCTAAGCGCCCGCCATCAAGGCTATTGGAGCGATGGCTGTCGCGTCTTTTACGCCGCCGAGCCAACGCCAGAGCAAATTCAGCGCCATCGTTTCATTGAAAGCGCGCTGGATTACGCCATCTCCCTGATCAAACCGGGCGTCAAGGCAAAAGATGTAGATGCCGCCGTTCGCGCCTTCGTCCAAAGTGGTGATTATCCGGGATATCCGCACCACACCGGGCACAGCAACGGCGTTGGCCTGCACGAAGAGCCGCGCATCGTGCCGTACAATGATTTAACCATCGAAGCAGGTATGGTCATTTTATTAGAGCCGGCAACCTATACCTTCGGCCAAAAACGCCTGCCGCATTGAAGATGGTATGCTCGTCAAATCCGATGGCGTGGAAATCCTAAGCCATTTTCCGCGCAGCAGCTTTTAGCATCAGATACCGTCTTACCTCTCACCCTTGGCGAATATCCATGCTTGCTCCCATAACACGAGCGAAGACAGCAAGGGTGAGCAGCAGGTAAGTTTCTCGCAGGCAGCATTTCTCGCTCAAAAGGCCGAGTCGTAAATCGCGCCTTTTCATTCGGCGCGTAATTTGAAGGGAATCCACTCATGAACTTGGAAACGCTGGCAGTTCACACAGGCCGTTCAGTAGAGCCGGGCAGCGGCGCGGTCACGCCCTCAATCACCCTTTCAACCACCTTTGAGCGTGATCCTGACGGCAGTTTTTCCAGCAGTTACATCTACTCTCGTATCGCAAACCCCAATCGCACGGCGCTGGAAACCGCGCTCGCCGCGTTGGAAGGCGGGGATCAGGCTTTTGCGTTCGCGTCAGGCATGGCCGCTGCGTCTGCAATTTTGCAAACCTTACAAAGCGGCGATCATGTGATCATGCCGGATGATCAGTATCATGGCACCCGCTATCTGGTCATTGATGTGCTGGGGCGCTGGGGGCTGCAAGCCGATTTTGTGGATATGCGCGATCTGGCGCAGGTCAAAGCGGCGATACGCCCCAACACGCGAATGTTTTTGCTCGAAACGCCTTCTAATCCCCGGATGAACGTCGTTGACATTCAAGCCTTAGCAGCGCTCGCCCATCAATCCAACGCGCTGTGTGTTGTGGATAACACATGGGCGACGCCCGTCCTGCAGCAGCCGCTTGCGCTTGGCGCTGATGTGGTAATGCACTCAACCACCAAGTATTTAGGCGGTCATAGCGACGTGATCGGCGGCGCGCTCATCATACGGCAGGGCTTAGAAGAAACCACCGGGCGCATCAAAACCATACAAAATATAGGCGGGGCGGTTCCCTCTCCGTTTGACTGCTGGCTGCTGCTGCGCAGCCTGCCAACCCTGCCCCTGCGTGTGCGCGCGCAAAGCGACTCCGCGCTGAAGATCGCCCAGTTTCTTGACCGCCACCCACAAATTGAGCAGGTTCATTATCCGGGTTTGCCGTCACACGCGGGGCATAATATCGCCTGTCGCCAGATGCGCGCTTTCGGCGGCATGATTTCATTTCAGGTGCGCGGCGGCCAGCAGGAAGCGATGGCGATAGCCGCCCGGCTGAAACTGATCACCCGCGCAACCAGTTTAGGCGGCGTTGAAAGCCTGATTGAGCATCGAGCATCTATTGAAGGGCGTATCGTGGTTTCGCCCCTCAATCTGCTCAGATTCTCAGTTGGACTGGAACATCCCGATGATCTGATTGCCGATCTGGATCAAGCGCTGGCCGTTTAGTATCGCGCCAACCGCCAGCCAGTTTCTGCCTCAATTTCAAGCAGACGGTTGTATTTTGCCAGCCGCTCAGACTGGGTGATTGACCCGATCTTGATCTGATCCGCCCCCCAGCCAACCGCGAGATCGGCAAGCCAATCATCTTCGGTTTCGCCGCTGCGGGCGCTGGCGATCACGCGCCATCCCGCCATTTTCGCCAGCCGTCCGGCCTCAGCGGCTTCTGTTAGCGTACCTATCTGGTTAACCTTTAGCAGCAGCGCGTTCGCTGCTTCTGCCGCAGCCGCCCGCTGAATACGCGCAGGTTGGTACACAAAAAGTCGTCCCCCACTATCAGGGCGCGATCTCCCAACACCTGCTTTAATTTCGGCCAGTTCAGCCAGTCGCTTTCGGCCAGCCCATCCTCAAGGCTCACAATGGGATAGCTGTCCACCCAGTACTTCAGGCGTTGAATCATCTCGTTAGGGGATAACTGCTGCCCCCCCAGAGAATAGCGCTCGCCATCTGAAAAATGGCTGGCAGCTACGTCAACCGCTAGCGCCACCTCTTTTCCGGCTTCTAAACCGGCGCGGCTTATCGCGTCCATTGCCAGATCAAAGATAGCTTCCGGGCTTGCCACAGGCGGCGCAAGCCCACCTTCATCGGCGCGCAGCAGTCGCATTCCGTAACGCTCGGCGCAAAGTTCTGCCGCGCAGGCATAAATTTCAGCAGTCATCGCCAGCGCCCCATCCAGATCGTCAGGCGTTTGTGGCATCACCAGCACATCCTGAATTTCGACCTGCCCGCCAGCATGTTTGCCGCCGCTGAACAGGTTGATAGTTGGCCGCGAGATGCGTTCTTCGCCCCTCAGCAAAGAAGAAAAATAGCGATAGAGAGGCTCTCCCGCTTCAAAAGCAGCCGCCCGCGCAAAGGCCAGCGAAGCGCCCAATATCGCATTTGCGCCCAAACGGCCTTTATTCGTAGTGCCGTCCAAAGCGATTAACGCAGCATCAAATTCAGCCTGTGAGCTGAACTCGCGCCCGCTCACCAGATCATTTATCGCCCCGGTTAAATTCGCCGCCGCCTTACGGCAGCCCAAACCGCGATAACGCGGCTCCCTATCGCGCAGTTCAAGCGCTTCTGCCGCGCCAGTAGAAGCCCCAGATGGCACCGATGCCTGTGCCACAACGCCAGACGCGAGTTCACAGGTCGCTTTCACCGTCGGTCTGCCCCGGCTGTCCAGTATTTCCAGCCCCGATATGCGCTTGATCTCAGGCATGGCGGTTCAGCCCCTCAACAAAGCGGCTGATCAGGCTGTTCATCGTTTGTGGCGGCGCGGCCATCAGTTCTATCACGACCCGTTTTTGACGGCGGCGCTCATCATCGCTGAGATATTCAAGCAAAGATCGCCCCGCAACCCGCGCCATCAGGCAGCCTAATGTATGCCGCACAGAACGGGCTTCATAGTCTTTGCTCAAGGCAAAACCGCCGCATTGTTCGCGGTACAAATTCCAGTACAGCGCAGCGGCTTCTGCGAAAGCGCTCCGCATTTCAGGCATATGATGCGCTTTGCTCAGTAGATGGGTGGTTGAAAAGCCGATGTCAAAAGCCGGATCGCCAATATGCAGTACCTCATGATCCAACCAGATCAGGCGGTCATGCCGCACCAGTATATTTTTCGGGCTGTAATCGCCATGCGTCAGCGCGATCCGCTTCTGGCGGGTATCATCAATCAGCATCGTTAAGAAACTGCGCGCTTCTGGCGTTTGCTGCGCGGCAAAGCCGTAATAGGCTTCCAAACGCAGCGTCTCAAAAAATGAGCGGTCACCAAATAACGGTTGGTAAAA
>LMZS01000059.1 GCA_001567085.1 Chloroflexi bacterium OLB15 | reverse complement strand
AGATATGGATGCGCTGCCAATTCTGGAGGCTAACGAAGTGTCCTATACTTCGGTTAACCCCGGTGTCATGCACGCTTGCGGTCATGATAGCCATACCGCGATCTTGCTCGCTGTTGCCAAAATACTCACTGAAATGCCAGATCGCCCGGCAGGAGAACTTCGTTTCCTGTTTCAACCCTGCGAAGAAACCAACGATGCTGAAGGCAAAAGCGGGGCACAGCGGATGATTGATGACGGGGCTTTAGAGGGCGTAGATCGGGTCATTGCGCTGCACGTAGATAGCGACCTGCCGACCGGCAGGTTGTTTACCCCTTCAGGCTATATGACCGCCAATGTGGATAACTTCTTTGCCACCATCATCGGTCAGGGGGCACATGGCGCACACCCCGATCAGGGCATAGACCCGATTTATCTGTTGGGACAGGTCATCAATGCGCTGCAGGGCATTCGCGCCCGGCGGATTGATCCGAGTCGCCCGGCAGTGGTGACAATTGGGACTGTACGCGCTGGCTTAGCCGGCGGGGAAAACGTGATCCCGAATGAAGCCACGCTTTCGGGTACGCTGCGCAGCTATGATGACGAAACCCGTGAAAAACTGATCGTTGAAGTAGAGCGCGCGTTGAGCGTATCGAAGGCGCTTGGGGGCGATTTTAAGCTGGAGGTTGTGCGCGGCTGCCCCTCAACCTATAACGATCCGCTGGTTACTGAATTGATCCGATCAACAGCCGTGGATCTATTTGGAGAAAGCGCGCTGATTGAGCGGGAACGTTCGCTTGGTGGCGAAGATTTCAGCTACATGACCCGCGAAGCACCGGGAGCGATGTTCTTACTAGGGGCAAAAAAGGATGCGGTGAAGCGCGCCCATCATAACCCCCTGTTTGACATTGATGAAAGCGCAATGCCAGTTGGCGCGGCGATGCTCGCTGAAGTTGCCACCCGCTTGCTTGTGAGCGCTGCGCCCAAACGATAAAATTGTACGACTTTTTCGCTGGTTTCTACCGCGATAAGGCAAATGCTATGGGGAGTTAACGAGTTAACGTTGAAACAGTTTGTCCTTGATTATCTGGAATCAGAGTTCAAGAAAACGGATCGCATCGTCTCGTTTGTACGGGAAGATGGCGATAGCGATATGCAGGTACAGTTGGGTGGTGGTAAGCACGTAGCGATTTATGTGATCAATCGCGCCATCCGCGTGCCGGAAATTAACGAACTACTGGAACGCAATACACACAAGCATCTTTATACGCTCTTCCTTCTCGATGGGCGTATGGTGCCGAAAGACGGCACACAGGTAGATCCGCCCGCGTGGATGGCGATGCTGCATACGCTGGCGCATCATCGCCTGTACGCCTACTGGTGCGATCTTCGTAATGTCACCATTCGCCCTATACATTTGGGGTGGCGCTGGGGGGAGCATCAACGCGGCGTTGTGTACGGTGCGCCCGTGAACGTGAATAACCTGCGTGCCGAGATGATTGTATTTACCTCAGAGTTCATTACCGGGCGCATTGCGGCGGCTGACTTTGGCGATGATACCTTTTGGAAGCGGGTTAGCCCGATGCAGGAATCTGAACAGCGTTATTCATGGCGGCAGTGGTCGTTTGGCGGCAGCCGCAAACGCCAGCCCAGCGAAGAAGCAGAGCAATCCTATGGTTTTGACTCGTGGGAGGAGTTTGAACGCCATTACGGGGATGTAGGTACGGGGACTGACTACCGGTATTATCGCAATCAAACCCGTGAGGAACGTAAACCGCCTCGTCGGATACAGTCACTCATGATGCGGCATTACAACCTGTTAGGGTTAACGAAAGAAGCTACCTTGAATGATGCCCGGCTCGCTTACCGTAAATTAGCGCGCGAAAACCATCCCGATCTGCACCCGACAGAGAAGGAAAAATACACCTTACGGATGGCTCAAATCAATGCGGCTTTTGAGGCCATACGCAAAACGTTCAAAGCGGACTAAAGAGGGCGCTTTTCCGGTAGTAAATCTTTGTAGGGCGGGTTCTTGTGATCACGATCCGAGATGATCGGATCATGGGTATTCCAGTTGACTACAAAATCAGGGTCGTTCCATGCGACGCCATTTTCATCTGCGCCGTCGTAATAGTTGTTGACCAGATAAGTAAGGGTAGCGTCGGTTAACGCAAGGAAGCCATGCGCGACGCCAGAAGGGATAAACAGCCCTAACCGGTTTTCTTCGCTCAATTCCAGCGTGGCGGTATGCCCGAATGTAGGCGATGATGATCTAAGATCGGCAAGCCCGACCTGAATCCTGCCGCGTATGACAAACCAGTAGTCAATTTGATGAAAGTGGTAATGCAATCCACGCAGTACCCCTGCGCTGCTAATCGAGCAGTTGGATTGCATTTTTTCCCAGCTTACCCACGGGAACCACTCGTTTCGAAATGACTCCATAAATGTGCCGCGCGGGTCTGTGAAGGCGCGTATATTGGCGATGAATACGCCTGAAATGGTGTCATGTTCGTGAACATGCGGGGCTGGAGAGTGCATTTAACGCTCCGATTTGAAAAAAGCGGCAAAAGTCGCGCCAATAATACCTAAGTGCGCGGTAAAATTCCTGTGCACAGTTACAATTTGCGCTTTTCACAGCGATGATTCGCTGGATTCGCCAACTTTGAAAGGATAGTCCTGACAATGACTAATTTAGGGGTTCAGCTTTATTCTGTTCGAGAAGAGCTTGCGACAGATTATGCAGGCATCATTGAGCGTCTTGCTGCGGCAGGTTATACCGGGGTAGAGCCAGCGGGCAATTATGGCGCCAGTGTCGAAAGCGCAGTTCAACTATTCCAGCGTTTAGGGCTGGCGGTTCCTTCACTGCATGTTCCGGTTTTGAATGCTGAAGGGCGATCTGAAGTGCTGGGGATCGCGCAGGAATTGAACGCGAAATATGTGGTTTGCGCCTATATTCCACCAGAAGAATTTGCTACGCTGGCACAGGTGGAAAGTTATTGTGCCCGGCTCAATGAAGCGAATGCTGAAGTACAGGCTGCTGGCCTTACCTTGCTGTACCACAATCACTGGTGGGAGTATGAAAATCACGATTACGGCATCCCTCTGGAAGTGATGCTGAATTTACTCGATCCAACAATTGGCATTGAACTGGATATTTACTGGGCTAAGGTAGGTGGCGCCGATCCGGCATCCGCGCTTGACGCGCTTGGATCTCGCCTTAAACTGCTGCACGCGAAAGATGGCCCCGCGACTAAAGACGAGCCGATGCTGGCGTTGGGTGAAGGTGTGATGAATTACCCATCGCTGCTGCCTCACGCTGCGGCGGCTGAATGGAAGATTGTGGAACTGGATCGCTGTGCTACGAATATGGTAGAAGCATTGGAAAAGAGCGCTGCCTATATGCTCAAAATAATGGGTTAGGCAGTTGTGCCGGGTAAAACAAAACGGGCGAGTCGGTTGACTCGCCCGTTTCTAAAATTTGGCTGTTTATGGTATCGCTTGCAGAAACGCATTAAGCTTCCCACATACCAGGCTACGCTGGCGGAGAAACTTGTTCCGCCAGCATAATCAGTTAGCGTTTCGCTTTAGTTCTGAGAAGGCTCGTGAGTGAGGCCGTTGGCGGCGCGAACCGGAATAACGCGCGGTTGGGCTTCAGGAGTCTTGGGCAAGGTTAGCACCAGAACGCCATTTTCTAACACCGCTTCAATCTGGTCAGCCGCAACCGCCTGCGGGAAACGCAGAGAGCGCGATACCTTGCCAAAATTACGTTCCAACATCAGGGCGCGAGCATCTTCGGGCGCAGCAAACTGCGGCAGCTCAGCGCTAATGGTCAAAACATCTTCGTGCAGGCTAATGCTTACGCCATCAGCCGCCACGCCGGGAAGCGCCGCAACAATACGATAGGCATCAGCAGTTTCATGAACATCAACAGCGAGGCCGCGTGTTTCTATGCTGCGGGCGTTGCCCCGTCGCTCTTCAAAGAAACGATCAAAGGCATTCTGTACCGCTGCCATATCACGAACAGGATTCCAACGAACAATGGTAGTCATCAGGTTCTCTCCACTTGGATAAATCGCTTACAGTTACATAATCCAAGTTAAGCAACCTGTGTAAACTTCACATCGGCGCTATATAAGAAATCGATCTGAGAAAGATAAAATCCCTCTTAGAGCGCGCTTTCAGCCTCATTCTGAGCTTGGTTTCCAGCATCATCAAGGCCAGAACGGCCATAAATGTAAGTCAGATGTGCTAGCCGCGCCCAGAATGATTCTTCAAAATCAGATTCCCGGCAGCGATAGCCCCAATTCCCAGATTCGCGGCCCGGCAAGTTCATACGTGATTCACCATCTAACCCCAACAAATCTTGAATCGGGGTGATGAATGTATGCCCAACCGACGCTTCGCCCAGGCGGATCAATTCCCAGTTGATTTCAGTTGGCATACGATCAATGTATTGGCGCAAATGCTCACGCATATCCGGCGTGGCTTCGTCAATCCACCAACCTCTCGTGGTGTTATTATCGTGGGTGCCCGTATAAACCACACAGTTGGGGCTATAGTTATGCGGTAGAAATGGCTCTTGTCCGGTGTAATCTCCCCACGCAAATTGCAGCACTTTCATCCCTGGCAGATGAAAGCCATCCCGTAAGGCTTCAACCGTTGGGGTGATTACCCCCAGGTCTTCAACGATGATCGGCAGCTTACCTAAAGCATTTTCGACCACGTTGAAAAAGTCTTCTCCCGGCGCTTTTACCCATCGGCCATGAATCGCTGTCGGCTCTGACGCTGGAACCTCCCAGTAAGCATCGAACCCGCGAAAATGGTCAATTTTGATGATGTCTACCAGCGCCAGTGTGGCGCGAATACGGCTTAACCACCAGCGATAACCATCCTGCGCCATCACATCCCAACGATACAGCGGGTTGCCCCAGCGCTGCCCGGTAGCGCTGAAATAATCCGGTGGAACCCCGGCAACCACCGTTGGCCTGCCGCTGGCATCCAGAAAAAACAATTCGCGATTCGCCCAAACATCCGCGCTATCATGGGCAACAAAAATCGGAATGTCGCCCACCAACCGTATGGCCTTCTCCCCTGCGTAATGCTTCACTTTTGTCCATTGGCTGAAGAACACCCACTGAATCCATTTGAGTTCACGAAGCGCATTACGGTGGCGTTCTACTGCCCCGCCCAGCGCCGCCGGATGGCGTAAAGCCTCACCTTCCGGCCATTCCACCCAGGGGCGCCCTCCATTTTCGTTTTTAAGCGCCATAAACAGGGCAAAATCATCCAACCAGTCACGGTTTTCAGCGCACCAGTTTTCAAACTGCGCGCCTGCTTCCTGATCTGCCAGCATAGCAAATTTGCTATAGGCGCGGTGTAAAAGCTCAAAGCGATAAGGAATCACCCAACCATAATCAATCCGATTCAGCGGAAAATTTGGCACATCAGCGACATCTTCAATATTGAGCCAGCCTAATTTGACCAGTTCATCAAGGCTGATCAACAGAGGATTGCCAGCAAATGACGACAAACACTGATAGGGAGAATCGCCATAGCTGGTCGGGCCGAGCGGCAGCACCTGCCAGATATGCTGGTAGTTACTGGCAAGTAACTCAACAAAACGAAACGCCCACTCGCCCAGATCGCCCATGCCATAACGCCCCGGCAGCGACGTTGGGTGAAGTAAGACACCGCTTGAACGTGGAAATACTGAGGTTGTGTCCATGTAGAACTATCCTCACGATACGCAAAAATTGTACGCAGATAACATACCACGCCGCGATGCAAAGCGCATGGAGTATGGTATCATTTCGCCAAGAGGATATTACGAACTGATGTTCAACATTGAAACGGTCACTGGCACGGTAGAACGTGTCACATTTTTTAATCCAGATAACGGTTACAGCGTACTCAAAATTAAGCCAGAGGGGAAATTCCCGAAAGCAACTGCCCGCGATGGAACTATGGCGGTAGTCGGCACGATGCCCCAACTTGGCGTTGGCGAACGTATTGAGTTTGCAGGTTACTGGATTGAAGATTCGCGCTATGGCACGCAGTTTAAGGCCGAGCGCATCACCCCCCTTCCCCCATCAACGAATGAGGGGATTATTGCATTCTTAAGCAGCGGCATCGTTAAAGGCATCGGCATCAAAACTGCTGAACGTATCGTTAACACTTTCGGAAAAGACACCATCCATATTCTCGACAATGAGCCTGAGCGTTTGCACGAAGTCCCAAACCTGAAAAAGAAAGAACGAGAGATTGAAGAACTGATACACGCGTGGCGGTCAAACCAATCCATGCGTAATGCGTTGATTTTCCTTCAGGGATACGGCGTTTCCAGCAAAATGGCGAACCGCATTTACGAACATTATGGGGCGGCAACCATCGGCAAAATGCAGCAAAACCCGTATATGCTGGCCGATGAAGTATATGGCATCGGTTTCATCCGCGCTGATGAAATCGCCCGTTCGATGGGTATGCCTCAAGATTCGCCGGAGCGACTGCGTGCAGGACTGGTTTATTCACTCAGCCAGCTTTCCCGCGAAGGGCATACTTTCGCGCCACGTGTTGAGCTGGTTAATAAAGCCGCCGAACTGCTCAAAGTAGACAATACCGCGCGCCTTGAAGCCGCGCTTAGCCAGGAGCTTTTTACTGGCGGGTTGATGCGTGATGAAGGGATTACCGCAGGTATCCGCGACGAGGCGATCTACCTGCCAGAGTATCTCCACGCAGAAACCAGCGCCGCCGAAAAACTGCTAGAGATGACCAAAGGGGAGTCTCCCATTCAAAAAGCAGCTAAAGATATTGAATGGGGATCATTCCTTGACGAGCTGGCGCGCGCGAACCACGTTGATCTAACCAGGCAGCAGCAAGGCGCGGTGAAAGCTGCATTAACGCAGCGAATATCCGTGTTAACAGGCGGGCCGGGAACAGGCAAGACCACGACCTTGCGAATGGTGATCAATGCGCTGGAAGAACTCGAATTTGAGTTTGCGCTTGCCTGCCCTACCGGACGCGCTGCCAAACGCATGAGCGAGGCAACAGGCCGGTCAGCCAGCACAATACACCGGCTACTTGGCTTCAGCCCTAGCGAAGGCGGCTACCAATTTGATGAAGACGAGCCGCTTGACATTGATATGTTGATCGTTGATGAGTCTTCAATGATTGACTTGCTGCTGTTTAACGATCTGCTGCAAGCGCTGCGCCCTGAAACTCATCTCATGCTGGTGGGCGATGTAGATCAGCTTCCCAGCGTGGGCGCAGGCAGCGTTTTACAAGACGTGATTCATAGTGAACACGCTTATGTCACCCGTTTAGAAGTAATCTTCCGGCAGCAGGAAGACAGCAAAATCGTTCTGAACGCGCATAAGATAAATCATGGTGAACAACCCGACCTGACCAACAAATCCACCGACTTTTTTCTTTTTTGGTGAGGAAGACCCTATCGAAGCAGCAAAACTAATCGTAGATATCGTCAAAAATCGGCTTCCGAACAAATTTGGCGTGAACCCTATCTCCGATGTACAAGTCATTTCGCCGATGTATCGTGGGCCTTCTGGCGTCAATGCGCTAAATGAATTGCTGCAACAGGCGCTTAATGGCACCCATGCCGTCGCTGAAAAGAAGCTCGGCTCGCGCATCTTCCGCGTCGGCGATAAAGTAATGCAAACACGGAACAACTACGACAAAGAAGTTTTTAACGGCGACATCGGGTTGATTACTGGCATTGATTTTGACGACGGCGCGCTCGAAGTTGCGATTGATACCGGCTACCTGTTCTACGAGTGGAGCGAAACCGAAGAGCTGATCCATGCTTACTGCATCAGCACACACCGCAGCCAGGGATCAGAATATCCGATTGTAGTGATGCCAGTAATGACGCAGCATTACATGATGCTTCAGCGCAATTTGATCTACACAGCAATCACCCGCGCTAAACAAGCTGTAGTGCTGGTGGGAAGCCGGAAAGCAGTAGCAATGGCGGTCAACAATAACCGTGTCGCTACTCGTTATAGCGGATTGCTAGATCGCTTGAAGCCAATAAAGAAATAAATCTCTTTACTGTATCTGCTTTGGCTATGGCACAAGCCCCATCCTAACGCTAACATTCAACCATATTTCAACCTATAGTTGATCAAAAAGTGTTCATATCTCATGGCAAATACACCGGCTGAATTTCCCTCTACAGCAGATGTCATCGTTATTGGCGGCGGCCCGGCTGGCACAGGCGCGCTTTGGGCGTTAGAACGCGCGCACCCCGGCATCAAGAGCGTTTTAATTGAGCAAGCCCCACAGCTTGGCTCTGGCGCATCTAATGCCTCGCTTGAAAACTTCCGCTCAATCTGGAACGCACGCTGCAATGTGGTGATGATGAATCGCAGCATCGAGATATTCATGAACCCTGACGAATATTTCGGCGAAGGCACCCAGCTAGGCGTAAAGCAGCGCGGTTACCTCTTCTGCGGCATGACCGAAAAACAGGCTGCAAAACTGCGCTCAGATGTTGAGCATCTGCATGACATCGGCTTGAGCCACGCTGAATTTCTGGATGCCGCTGCTATTCGCAGCCGTTTTCCCTGGCTGAACAAATCAGTCATCGCAGGAAAATACGACCCGCACGCTGGTTGGCTGGATTCTTATGCATTGATCAGCGCATTCGCGCGCGCCGCCAAAAATGCTTCGGTATTGTTGAATGTGGCTAAAGTTGAAATTCGCGTCGCTAACGGCAAAGTCGAAGGTGTACAAACGCCTTCAGGTTTCATCGCCTCCCCCAACGTGCTTATCGCAGCGGGAGCGGAATCGCGCAATATCGGGCGTACAGCAGGGGTTGAGCTGCCAATTGTGATGCGCCCCCGCCAGAGCTTCACAACCCCATGGCGCCACCCTGAATACCCGGAAGACGGCCCGATGTTGATTGGTCCCCCGCCATTCCCGCATGTGCGGCCGGAAGCGCAAACAGGCGCAATCTTCGGCTATGAATATTCATGGAATGATAAGCGCCGGCGTGCGCCGGGTGAACGTGTTAAGCGCGAGTTAATCGATCCGGTCTACCCTGCGGATGTCTGGAAAGACCCGCGTTTCCCCTCAATCACGCTGTATCTATTTGCGCGGCTGTTTGGCGATACCACAGGCGGGTTTGCCAGCCCGCAGTATTCACGCGGGATTGATCACCGTGCTGGATACTACGTCTACCGTGACGAAACCGCAGCTTATGAAATTGCAGCGGACGGAACGCATGTACCCTATGAAAGCCAGCGCGCAATACTGGATGAGCACCCTGAAATCAGCGGGCTATTCCTCTCGATTGCGCATGTTGGGCATGGCATCATGTCATCACCAGCGGCAGGCGAAGTGATCGCCTCCAAAATTCTTCAGCAGCCACTCTCTAATCCAGCATATGCTGATTTTGGTTATAACGTACATTTTGTAGAAAATGACTCCAGCGGCCTTGCATCAGACGAGGCCGTAAACTTGCAGCTATAGGAAAATCCATGAGTGTCATACAGCCATCGCAGCCCTCTGCCATCCTGCTCATTTCCTGCCCTGATCGGACGGGGTTAGTAGCAGCGGTCACGAATTTTATTTTCAATCACGGCGGCAACATTCTTGCGCTGGATCAACATGTTGATCAGGAAGAAGGCGCGTTCTTCATGCGCGTAGAATGGACGCTTGAATCATTCAACGTCCCTAAGGAAGCGATCAGCGCGCAATTTGAAGCTGAAGTTGCGGCGTCGCTGGGGATGCGGTTTGAGCTTCATTTCTCGGATCATATTGAGCGCATGGCGGTATTTGTCTCTAAACAGGGGCACTGTCTTTACGACCTACTCTCGCGCTGGCAAAGCGGCGAATGGCATGTGCATATTCCGATCATTATCAGCAATCACCGCGATCTGGAGCCTGTTGCAAAGCAGTTCGGGGTTGAATTCCGCTATTTTGCAGTGAACAAAGACAATAAGCGGGAAGTAGAAGAAAAACAACTTGCCCTGCTAAGCGTGGTCAAACCGGATTTCATTGTGCTGGCGCGTTATATGCAAATCGTCTCTGCCGAATTTGTCGCGCACTTCCCCAACCGCCTGATCAACATTCATCATTCATTCTTGCCGGCGTTCATTGGCGCAAAGCCATATCATGCGGCTTATGGTCGGGGCGTGAAAATTATCGGCGCAACCAGCCACTATGTGACCGCCGAACTGGACGCAGGGCCGATCATCGAGCAAGACGTGATCCGCGTGAATCATAAAGATTCAGTTGATGAGCTGATTCGCAAAGGCAAAGACGTAGAAAAAACTGGTGCTTTCGCGCGCGGTGCTGTATCACCTGCGCAAGCAAGTGTTGGTTTACAAGAATAAGACGGTGGTATTCGGGTAGAAGAAATCAAAAGGCGGTTCGCAAACCGCCTGTCAATACATTGTACTTATGTAGGCGATCCAGTAAAAGATCGCCTTTTTTTACCCCTCGATCAACAGCGCTTCAGGGTCTTCAATCAGTTCTTTCACGCTCACGAGGAAAGTGACTGCCTCACGACCATCAACAATGCGGTGATCGTAGCTGAGGGCGACGTACATCATCGGGCGAATCACGACCTGACCATCTACCGCAATCGGGCGCTGCTGAATTTTGTGCAGACCAAGAATCGCCACCTGCGGCGGATTGAGAATTGGCGTACTCATCAGCGAGCCAAACACGCCGCCATTGGTGATCGTGAATGTGCCACCACGCAGCGCCTCAAGCGAAAGCGTGCCTTTTTGCGCGTCCTGCGCGAAACGTTTGATCGCGCTCTCGATCTGCGCAAACGACAGGCGATCCGCGTCGCGCAGCACCGGCACTACCAGGCCTTCTTCAGCGCCGATGGCAACACCTATATCGTAATAGTGCTTCAGCACCATATCATCGCCCTGAATTTCAGCATTTAGTCGGGGATTTGCCTTCAACGCGCCGATAGCAGCCTTAACAAAGAATGACGAGAACCCAAGCCCAACCCCATGCTTGTCTTTGAAAGATTCTCTACGCTTCTCGCGGATCGCCATAACCGCGCTCATATCAATTTCATTAAAGGTGGTCAGCATAGCGGCAGTTTGCTGCGCCTCAACCAGGCGCGCGGCAATCGTCCGGCGGCGGCGGCTCATCTTGATGCGCTCTTCACGCCGCGATTGGTCGCCATTTGCAGCGGGATATGCTTGCTCCACCTCACCTTTAGCGCTTACAGACACGTGCGGGGCAGGTTCCTGACGGGATTCAATGAAGCGTTGCACATCTTGTTTTTTCACACGTACCCCCTCAGCAGGAACGTCGTGGATATCAACCTGTGCTTCTTCGGCCATACGCCGTGCCACTGGAGTCGCCCCCGCCTGTACGGCAGCAGGTTTCGCCTCAACTGGGGCTGTTTTAGTAACGTTGGTTGCTGGAGCAGATTCTTTTGCAGGGGCGGAGGCGGCACGGCCTGCGCTCTCTTCAACAACGCCTAACACGTCGCCAATTTTCACATCTTCGCCAGCTTTACGTGTTACTTTTGAAAGTACGCCGTCTTTTTCTGCGCCTACCTCAAGGTCAACCTTCTCGGTTTCAAGCACGACAACCGCTTCACCGACCTTAACAGGATCGCCTTCGTTCTTCAGCCAGCGAGCAACCGTCGCTTCAACAACTGATTCGCCTAGTTCTGGCACTACAATTTCAAACGCCATGTTTCACCTTGCTTTCGTTGACAGCGGCAGTCTGCTGGGGTATGCCCAGTACCTGCTCGATTAATTTTGCCTGATTGACGATATGCCATGCTGAAGAGCCTTCAGCGGAGCTGGAATTGCGCGGACGGGTGATCCCCTTCAGCATCCAGCGCCCAGAAGCAAGGCCAGTCAAATAAGGCCGCGCAAATTCCCAGGCGCCCATATTTTCCGGCTCTTCCTGCGCCCATACCAGCATTTCCGCCTGCTTATACCCTTCCATCACATCGGCGATCTCATTGATAGGGAACGGGTATAACTGCTCGACGCGCACAATCGCAACATCAGTGCGGTTCCTATAAGCTTCACTGTTAACCAGATCAACATATAGTTTCCCGCTGACCAATATGACACGGCGAATTTGATCCGCATTCGCCTTCGCGCCTTCATCATCAATCACGGGCTGCCACCGGCCATTGACCAACTCATTCAGCGATGAATTGACCAGAGCGTTACGCAGCAGGCTCTTAGGCGTTAGTACGATTAAAGGCAGCGGATCGCTCTTCAGCAGCAATGCCTGACGGCGAAGCAAATGGAAGTACTGCGCGGCGGTAGTTGGGTTAGCAACACGCATATTGGTTTCAGCCGCCATTTGAAGGAAGCGTTCTGGTCTCGCGCTGGAATGATCTGGGCCAGCCCCCTCATATCCATGCGGCAGCAGCATCACCAACGAGGGCGTTTGCCCCCACTTGGCGCGGGCGCTGACCAAAAACTCGTCAATGATCACCTGTGCGCCATTATCAAAATCGCCATACTGCGCTTCCCACAGAACCAACCTTCCCGGCTCTTGCACATTGTAGCCGTACTCAAACCCTAAAGCTGCCGATTCTGAAAGCGGGCTGTTATGAACTTCATAGGATGCCGCAGCCTGTGGCAGCGCCTGTAATGGCACATATTGAGCATTGGTCTTGTAATCGTGAAATACGGCATGACGCTGGCTAAAGGTGCCGCGCTCGGCATCCTGCCCCGTCAAGCGGATGGCGATGCCATCGGCGAGGATGCTTGCCATCGCGAGATCTTCTGCCTGCGACCAGTCAATTAATTTCGCGGCAGAATCGTTAAGCGATTCCTGACGGCGCTTGACTACTTTCTGCAATTTTGGATGCAGGGTAAAGCTTTCCGGGAAATCAAGCAGCGACGTATTCAACTCTCGCAAACGCGCAGCCGAAATAGCCGATTTTGTTCGCTTCGCAGCGCCAGCGGGCGGGGGCACAGGGCGCTCGTTGATCAGGTCTTTTTCAAGATCCAACCGTTCAAGGATGCCTTGCAGTGTATCCATTTGCCGGTTCAGGATCGCATCTGGCTCGCCCTTTTCCAGAATGCCCCGCTCAACCAGCGTTTCGCCCCACAACGCGCGCGCCGTTGGGTGCTGTTCAATAATTTGATACAACGTCGGCTGGGTGAAAGCAGGTTCATCACCTTCATTGTGGCCGTAACGCCGGTAGCCAACCAGATCGATCACGAAATCGCGCTGGAATTTCGCAAGATAGGCGAACGCAATACGGGCGGCTTCAATCGCGCCTTCAGGATCATCAGCGTTAACATGAATCACCGGAATTTTGAAGCCTTTAGCCAGATCGCTGGCGTAGATTGTACTGCGCGAATCGACAGGCTCAGTGGTGTAGCCAAGCTGGTTATTGGCGATGATGTGGATCGTGCCACCCGTCCAGTAACCAGGCAACCGGGAAAGATTCAGCGTTTCGGCGACAATGCCCTGCCCTGGAAATGCCGCATCGCCATGAATTAAAATCGGCAGCGTGATATTCGGGTTGAATACTGGCGCGCCACCGCGCGCAGCGCTCGTACCTGCCGCACGGGACATACCCTCCACTACAGGATTCACAAATTCAAGGTGGCTAGGGTTTGGCGCCATAGTGATCATCATGGCGACAGGCTGACCATTTTGCAGCGCGCGATTCGCGCCGAGGTGATATTTCACGTCACCTGTCCAGCCAAGATCATCACGGAATTTCCCCTGCTGAACCGGGTCTTTGAACTCGGCAAATACTGAAGCATACGGCTTACCGAGCAGATGCGTCAGCATGTTCAAACGGCCGCGATGCGCCATGCCGATCAGGATATTACGCACGCCGCTTTCCGCCGAAGCGCCGATAATTTCATCTACAATCGGCACCATTACATCCAGGCCTTCAATCGAGAAGCGATGCTTGCCAGGGAAAATGCGGTGAATGAAGCGCTCAAATGCTTCGACTTCGGTCAAACGTTTGAGCAGCGCCGTTGGATTGATTGGGTCTTGCGGCGGGCGGAACTGCCCGGATTCGGCAGTAAAGCACAGCCACTCACGCTCAGAAGGCTCGCGCACATGCTCGTAATCGAAGCCTATTTTGCTGGTATACACCTGCCTTAACGCCTGCACAGCTTGATAGGCATCGCGGCTTTGCGCGGCAATCGGCCCGCCAATCATACTGGCAGGGAACGCGCGTAGTTCCTCTTCGGTGATTCCGTGCGTGGTCGGGTTGAGCGATGGATCACCAATATTTCGCATTCCCAGCGGGTCAATCTGAGCCATCAGGTGCCCGTATTGGCGAATGGCTTCCGCATAATTTACGCCGCCAACCACTTTTTTAATGTCTACTGCCGGGGTTGCTCCCATTTCAGGTACAGATGAGGTTGGCCCGGCCATCGGTGGCCGCCAGCGCGCAAACAACGCGCGGGTTTCAGCATCTACGCTATCAGGATCGCTTAAATATTTCTCGTAAAGCTCCTGCACGTAGCCGGCATTTGCGCCGTGAAAAACATCCCAGAAAGTCATTTGGCGAGAATTTTCCCTTATATTTGACGGTTGCAGCATAACTGCATCAATTCAAACGATTTTATGTATAGTCTACAGGAAATTCGAGGGTGATAGCCTGTTTTCCCCAGTGAATTCCTACAAATTTGCCGTGTAATTGTTTTTTACAGGCATCTGGAAGCGCAAAATGTCCTTACGGGGTTAGTTCAGCGTGTTCATCAAACTGATGCTGATAAAGCTGCGCGTACGCCCCGCCAAGCGCCAATAATTCTTCGTGCTTGCCCTCTTCAACGATACGGCCACGATTCATCACGAGAATACGGTCAGCATCGCGCACAGTACTCAGCCGATGGGCGATGATCAGGCTAGTGCGCTCTTTCACTACCTGCGCCAACCCCTGTTGAATCAGCACCTCAGTTTCGGTGTCAATGCTGCTGGTTGCCTCATCCAGAATCAGAATACTGTGCGGGTTGTGAATCAACGCACGGGCAAGCGCCAGCAGTTGCCGCTGTCCTTGCGAAAGGTTGCCTCCGCCGGGTAGCAAATGAAAATCATAGGTGTGCGGCAGTTTCTCAATGAATGGCGCAGCGCAGGCCAGCTTTGCCGCCGATTCCATCTGCTCTCTGGTTACCGTAGGGTCGAATAAACGCAGGTTATCTGCAATTGTGCCATCGAAGCAGTAGGGATTTTGCGGCACAACCGTAACATATTTACGCAAGTTCTCAGTGGAAATCTCGCGCACATCCACGCCGTCAATCAATACGTGCCCGCTGTCCACATCATAGAAGCGCGCCAGCAATCCCGCTAATGAGGTTTTTCCCGCACCAGTTGCGCCTACGATGGCAATTCGCTCTCCGGGCTGCACCGTAAAATTCACATCCCTTAGAATCGGATGCCCTACTTCATAGCTAAAACTCACTTGATCGAAGGCGAAACCATGCCTTGTCTGGGTAAGCGACACCGGATGCTGCGGCGCTGGCAGTTCCGGCTCAATGCTCAGCATTCGCGCGATGCGTTCGCCAGCAGAAAGTGCCGTTTGAATCTGTGCAATTTGTTCCGCAAGTTGCAGGATGGGATCGAAACTGCGGCGTGTATATTCAATGAAAGCGATCAGCATGCCTACCGTCGCCCACTGCGCCAGCACCCCGTAACTGCCGCCGTAAAGCAAAATCGCAAGGCCAAAAGTAGTCAGCAGTTGCAATAAGCTGACATACATCGTATAAGCATCGCGCATACTACGATGCGTTTCCCGGTAGCTACGGTTAATGCTGTCAAATTCGCGGCGGCTCAAATCCTGCCGTCCAAATAACTGCACGATCAGCATGCCGTTCAACTGCTCATTGATATACGCCAGCATTTCGGCAACCAATTTGTGCAGGCGATTGGAGGCGATACGTATCTTGCGCCGCCAGTACACCGTTGATACAACCATGATAGGCAGCACACACACGCTCAACAACGCCATCCGCCAGTTAATCACAAACATCACAATGATGATGCCGACCAGCGTAACCAGATTGCTTGCCACCAGCACAATACTGGTCGAAAGCAGTTCGGTGAGCGCCTCAATATCATTAGACATACGCGACACTAGCTGGCCTACAGCCGTAGTATTGAAGAAGCGCATATCCTGCTTAAGGATATGTTCAAATAGCTGCTGGCGTAAACTCACCAGCGCATTCTGCCCTATGGTTTGCAGCAGAAAGGTGTGCGCAAATCGCAGCACAAAAACGATAAAGATCGAGGCGAAGTAAACGATTCCGTATGGGATCAAGCCCTCAAGGTTACCTGAGGTAATCGGGCCGTCTACCGCCTGCTGCACAAGGTAAGGCGGCAGTAAGGAAATCGCCGTCACTGCAATCAGCATCAGGAAAACGATGAGGATTTGCAATTTGTAAGGTGAAAGAACACCCCCTAACATTCCGAGCAAAAACTTATCAGAAATCTTGCGGGTATCCAGATCCACACGGCTTTCCAGCCGAGCAGGGGGTTTACGCGCCGCGTTGATCATTGCGAAACGCTCTCTCCTACCAGTTCACGGTCAACCATACGGCTGTATAGCCCACCCTGCTTAATCAGCTCCTCGTGAGTGCCATCTTCAACGACCTGACCGTGATCCAACACCACAATACGATCCGCATCTTTTACAGTCGCAATGCGGTGAGCGATGATCAGGCTAGTGCGCGAACGCAGCACCGCCCGCAAGTCGTCCAGAATATCAGCGGCGGTATGAGTGTCTACGCTTGAAAGTGCGTCATCAAGCACCAAAATAGCGGGGTCGCGCACAATCGCGCGGGCAATAGCGACGCGCTGCTTTTGACCGCCGGAAAGCATGACGCCTTTCTCGCCGACCAACGTCTCCATCCCCTGCGGAAGTTGTGACAGGTCATTGCTGAGGCGCGAAATAGTGACTGCCTCGTTAACCTCATCTTCGGGAATATTTTCCAGCCCCATACGAATATTGTCTTCAAGAGTCTGGCTAAAAAGAAAAGTGGACTGCGGCACATACGCAATGGCCTCGCGCAGCGATTCCAGATCGTAATCGCGAATATCACGCCCACTAATCAGCACAGCGCCAGTCGTTGGATCGTTTACTCGCGCAAGCAAATTCGCCAGTAGGGTTTTGCCGCATCCCGTTGGGCCCACAAAAGCGATCACCTGCCCCGCTGGTATCTTTAACGAAACGCCGCGCAGCAGTTCGGTGTCATCCAGGCTTAGATGCACATCTTTGAACTCGATAGAGGTGACCGCCTTATCCAGCGCTACCGCGGCAGGCGGATCATAAATCCTGGCATGAACAAGCAGCGGGGTGAGGCGCACCAACGCGCCGCGCGACTGCTGATAGCGCTGATAAATCGTGCCTAGCTGCAAAAGCAAGTTGCTGATCATGCCCAGATAAATCAGAAATTGGGCGAAGTTACCTATCGTCAGGTTGCCGTTCACCGTCTGGATACCGCCAAACAGCACAACCACGCCCATTGTAAGCTGGCTGATCATGTTTGGCAGCATGCCTACAGGTTCATTACGCCGCTTGAAGTAAATCCAGCGTTTGCGATATTCCTCATTCGCTTCGGCAAAATTACGGGCAGCGCCAGACTCACGCCCAAAGGTCTTAAGCGTTTGAATACCGCTAGCCGCATCTTGCACCAATGCCGCCAGTACACCAGCCTGCTCCTGAACCTTCTCAAATTTCGGGGCAAGAGAAAGCCCTGCGGCAACCTGAAAAGCGGTAGAAACCATCAGGACAATAAAGGCAACAACGGTTAACGGAATATTGACTGAAGTTAGCAACACAAAAATGAAAATCAAGCCAGTGAAGGCGCTGAAGAAACGCAGTGAAGCCAACACCACCATACGCCAAACCATATCCACGTCACTATACATGCGTGAAATCAGGTCACCCGTCGGAAAATGGGAGAAAAACGACTGGTCTAATGTGAGCAGGTTATCAAAGATTGTCCGGCGAATGTTGTAATTCACCGAATACGAAAGTTCGCCGCTGTAGTAGCGCTGGCCGAAAAAGGCGATTACGGTCAGGATGCCAAAGGTGATAAGCAGCAGCACATCCTGACCAATGACAGTCATATCTGCGCCATTTCCTACGTGGTCAATGATTGCGCCGATCAGAAACGGTTCCATCGCCAGCGAAAGACCGCCCAGAATGCCAAAAACTATGCAGCCTATAAATGCTCGCCTTTGGCGGCGCACAAACGTGAGTACCCACCGGAGGTTGGCCTGCGGTGCATTATCGGCAGGCGCATTTATCCGTGTGGCATGTGAGGACATTATGTGAATATGCCTATTTTAGAGATTGGATGGTTGACTGATATTATACAGGCGGGCATATGACCAACCCAGACCAATAGCATCGTAACATGCCGTATAGCCGGGTTGATGACTGCCAGGCAACGCTTCGGCTACGATACTATTTTATTACCATCGGCCTGATCATGTTGAAAGTATCAACGATCCGCGCATAGGAATTCCCGCCTAAACGCGCCAGCGGATCGAGCTTATGGATATCAATCAGCCCATCCGTTAGAACCGTATCATCCACATGTAAATGCTGAATCCGGCCAATAACCACAGAAGCGCCGCCAGGTTCGGTACTTACATCCACGATTTGGGTTAGCTTACATTCAAAATGTATTGGGCTTTCAGCAACGCGCGGTGGTTTTACGGTCATAGATGGCGCTTTGGTTAGCCCGGCAACTTCAAATTCATCTATGGCCGGGTCTACGTCGGCAGCCGTTAAATTCATCTTCTCACCTAATTCATAGGTGACAATATTGACCACAAATTCACCTGATTGCACCACGTTCGCAAAAGAATCTTTCGTAGCGCTGCTGCGCCCACGCCTTGCCGCACACCACAACAGATGCGGGGGGTTTCCACAGATTGCATTGAAGAAAGAGAATGGCGCAAGGTTAGCAATTCCATCTTCAGCAAGCGTTGATACCCAACCAATCGGCCTTGGCACAACAGCTTGCACCATATAACGGTAAAAATCCTGCCACGATATAGTACCGACTTCTATTTCCATGTAGGTCACTTCCAAACGCATTCAAGGCGAATATTGATTTGAAACCCAGATATTGCGCGTAAGAAAAAGATAAGTTATGTTTTCAACAACCAACTATTACATCGTCAGGATTTATTGTAATTCACAGGCGGTGTTACAGTTTAGCTTCCCAAACAAAGGTGCGCGATGTTCGGGCTACGTAATACATCTGTATCAATGAATTCCATTGTACAAAATACGAATGGAAAGAAAGTCCTCTTAATTTCTCCCTGGTCTAGCTACCGGCCAGTATTTTTCGCGCAGCTATCCAGTTTGATCAGACAGGGGTTAATTTATTACATTACCCCCGCGCACATTGAAACGTTTCACGAACTCATCCATGATATTTCTCACCAAATTCGCACGAAAAACCCCTCTTTTGGCAAAAATCTAAACAAAATTCAAGACACTGGCAGCGCTGTTGATCTGGGTGAAGCACTGGCAAAAGACCTTAATGCCTTAGCCACCTCACCTATAGCCTTGTTTTTGGATGAAATCAAGCCTGCGCTGTTTGATAATCAGGCGCAAGCGGTGTCATCGCTGTTAGATAACCTCAGTGATCACGTCAAGCTGGTTTTTAGCTCACAGCTTTCGTCATATGAACCCTGGAAAAGCTGGCTCGCAAAAAAATCAGCCGTTCTGCTCAATGTGGAACGCCGCCGTCATGAACTCAACTTCACACAGGATACCACCGCGAAGCCGCATCTTGAAGTTTTCGGATTCGGATCAGGAACCGCGCTCATTGATGGGCTTGAAGTCACCCAATGGGAAGGCATGCTTCCCCGCACGTTATTTTTTTATCTGATCGATCATCCTGTGGCTTCGCGTGATGATATCTTTGGCGATTTTTGGCCGCAGCCGCGAATTACGGTCAAAGATGCGACTGATATCTTCCACGTAACCAAGCACAAAGTTTCAGAAGTGCTGAATAAGCGCCTGGGGACGCCAAATGTAATCGAACTCACCGCCTATAAGCAGGGCGTATATATTCCCAGCAACCGGCTGGTTCGTTACTATGACGTAGCCATGTTCACCGATTTATTGCAGCACGCAGAAATGAACGAGGCAGATCGTGAAATGCTGCTTCTGCGCGCGATAGATTTATATAAAGGCCCCTTCTTAAGCGCACTGGAAGCACAATGGGTTGTCCAACGCCGTCATGAACTCAACATCATGTATAGCGATGCTTTAATTGAGCTGGGCCGTATTAGTAACCAACGTGGCGATCACCACAACGCATTAGCCCGATTTGAGGAAGCATTGGTATATCGCCCTGAGCGCGAAGATGTACACCGATCAATTATCCATATACTGGCGCAGATCGGAGAGCCAGCAAAGGCGAAAGAACATATCGCCATGTTGAAAGCGACAATTTATACACCACTGGGGATGAGTGATTCTCCAGAAGTACCGCAGGTATTAGACGATCACGGGCTTGCCGTTTTCTGAGGATTTTTAGTGCCTAAATAAAGCCTGTATCGCTAGCCATACCAGCCAGCCTACAGCCAGCCATAGGCCAAACGCGCCATGCAGTTTTGCGGTTCGCCCCTGCGCCTGGTGTAACAACTGGGGATCGGCATTTTCGGTCACAAGTTGGATCAGGCGTATCGCTTCCGGCAAAGTGATCAGCACAATGGCAACTGTGATTGGCATTACCCCGAATAACACCAGTATCGCCACCGCAATATATGCCCCACCCACCAGCACGAGATACTCAATTCGGGCGGCGCGCGGCCCTAAAATAACTGCCAGCGTTCGCTTGTTAACCGCCCGGTCAGAATCAATATCTCGCACATTGTTCGCGTGGAGAATAGCAGCCACCATCAGGCCCACGGGGATGCCCACCAAAACAGGCGTCCAATCCAGGCGCACAGCCATCACATAATACGCGCCCAAAATCATCAGCGGCCCCATAAAGATGAAAACCGCGATTTCACCTAGCCCATGATACGCCAGCGGATACGGGCCAGCCGTGTATGTAATGACTACCAACACGCCGCCAAACCCGATAATCAGCAACCATGGCCCCGATTGGAATAACAAAAATAGGCCAATCAGCGCGCCCACAGCCACCGTTGCAACTGCGGCTATCAGCACCTCACGCGGTGAGAGCAATCCATTTTTCAGAATCATGCCCTGCCCCGCCTGTTTTTGATCTTCAGCGCCGCGCCGAAAATCATAGTATTCATTGATGAGGTTCGCAGCAACTTGCAGAAGGACGGCGGCAATGAGTGAAAGTAAAAATTTCACTAAATCAAACACGCCTTGACTCAAAGTAATAGCAGCGGCAAGCGCCAGCGGAACATAAGTTGCCGTGAGCGTGCGCGGTCTTGCCGCCCTGTACCAGATCCGCCATTTGGAAAGCGGCATCGCATCTGCGCTGGTCATAATATCCTACACATCATTGCATTTAGGCGAGTTGGATGATGCAATTCAAGCGAGACCCCGTTAGAATTTGACGTATTATCAACCGTCAAGTTCAAATTGTTGCGAAAGGCGATGTTCATGCGCATTAAATTTCTCGTCGCTGCTATTGGTCTGGCTCTGCTTGCCGCTGCATGCCAGCCTCTTGAACAGGCACCTATGCCAACGCTGCGGCCAACAATCACGCCGACTATTGAGGCTACCGCTGAAGCAACTGCCGAGGCAACAGCAGAAATGGCGGCTGAAGCTGAACAAACCGTTGAGCCAGAATCAACCGATGAAAGCGCACCTGCTGAAGAAACCCCGGCACCAGACGCAACCGAAGAAGCAACAGCTGAAGCCTGAAAGGCAGCCTTAAAATCGTAAGCTGGGGGCGTCATTTGAAACCGGCGTCCCCGCTTTATTTCGGCGGCGCAGCAGGAAATTTTTAACGATACTGACAATACCCAGCAGTATAAATAAAGCGCCAGCCGTTATGCCAATCACGCCCCATCCACCGCCCGCGCCGATCATCACTTTCACTTGCTCAGAAAGCGCTTCGTATTCTGTGCCAACCCATACGCGCGGCGTGGTAATCTCAATCGAGATGATACGCCCAGCCGCGCCATAAAGAACGTAACCTGCCCAGTTTAGGATAGCTCCGAAAATGATCGCGGTGATGGCTGGCCAATTCCGCAGTTGGTTTCGTGACCAGTCCCATAACAATATCCCGGTGGCTACAGTGCCTGTGAGCAGCCCCAAAACCAGCACCCCGACCAGTAACGTCCCTGAATTATTCAGCAGATCGTAAGTACTGAGCAGCGTTTGAATTTGTTCAGGCGTAGGCGTATTCATGGCGAAGGCTGTGCCAACTTAATTATCTCAAAAACCTGATCGCGCAGGACGCCATTAGTCGCAACCGATTCGCCACCAGCAATCGTGCTTAACCCTGCCCAATCGGTAAATGTACCGCCAGCTTCAGCCATGATTACACCAAAAGGCGCGCAATCCCATATGTTCATTTTGGGATCCAACATGATTTCGGCGCGTCCGGTTGCGACCAGCGCATAGCCGTAGGCATCTCCCCATGTGCGTTGAATGCCAGTTCGCGCAACCAACGCCTCAAAAGCTGGTTGATGTTGATCATAATGGGCAAAATCACTGCACATTAAAGCAGCAGCGCTTAAGGTGTCTACAGTAGACACCTTCGCTCGACGACCATTCCAGTAACAACCGCAGCCCTGCGCCGCGTATACCGTTTCGTTTAGCGCGGGGAAATGCGCTACCCCAACCAGCGTAGTTTTATCAGGCGGCGCGCTGCGATCAATCAAAGCTAACAGGCAGGCATACAATGGCACGCCATGAATAAAAGACTTGGTACCATCAATCGGGTCAATAACCCAGCAGTAACGCGCATCTTGATGGTAGCTGCCAAATTCCTCACCAATGAGCCCATGATCGGGAAATAAGTGGGTCAGAGAGTCTCTGAGAAATGATTCTGATGATTTATCAGCAATCGTCACTGGCGATTGGTCTTGTTTACGTTCAACATCAACGCCACTTTGAAAATAGCCGAGCGTGATACGTCCAGCTTTCCACGTCAGATCGAGCGCAGCTTCCAGCAGTAAATCTAGCGATTCCACGTCTTTCTCGCTTCCACTTCTCACAATTCAATCGGCGGCGCGGTCATTGTTTCAGGGATAGGGATATTCAGAAGGTTGCAGATCGTCGGCGCTATTTGCAACTGCGAAACCTGCTGCCCAGTATTCCCCACCCCATCGCCATCTGCCGGAATGATATACAGCGGCACATGGCGTACTTCTGGCCGCGAACCGCCGTGTGTAGACGGATCGTTATTCATGCCGTGATCGGCAGTGACCAAAATCGTATACCCGGCGGGCTTCAACTGCGGCACCAGATTAGCAATAATAGTGTCCTGCGCAATTACAGCGCGGCGATATTGCACGGAATCGCCGCCATAGTTTTCCCCCGCCTCATCAAGCTGCATCGGGTGAATGAGCAAGTAGTCAGGATAAAAGCGACGCGCCAGCATACCCCCTGCCGCAAACACTTCAACATCTGGTTGCTCTGTGTGCAGCGCAGGCACGCCATAAAAACGGCCATGTTGAATCCACAGGGATTCGTCATCTACTTCCCGATGCATGACCGGATCATAGGGAACTGTGCCGTTGTACAATTCGGAATACCAGTAAAAGGCTGAAGCAGCCGTGACCAGGCCTTGCTTTTGCGCCAGCGAAAAGATGTTAGGCATATTTGAGCGGCGCACTTCGTAATTGTTCGTAATGCCATGAACGCTGCACGGAACACCCGTGTGAATGGTTTCATAATTCGGGCGAGACATTGTGGGCATCTGCGCGATTGCCGTATAGCGCGTCGCCAGTTTCTGCTCTACCAAATGCTCCAGATATCCCATTTGCGCGGCGGCAACATCATCGCGCAGCGCGTCACAAAGAACTACGATAACTTTCATCGGTAATACCTACAGCTCTTCCAGCGGGTCACGACGATTTGCAACTGTAACCTTTGGGCCGTGAGTAGGCGCAGCCCAATTCACTGCATTTGCAAGCACTTTGCGCACATTGGCATCGTAATAGGTTGGAAAAGTTTCATGGCCGGGGCGGAAATAGAACACTTTACCCTGATCACGATACCAGCAGCAGCCGCTCCGAAAAACCTCGCCACCAGCAAACCAGCTTACGAAAACCAACGAGTCTGGCTCAGGAATACCGAACGGCTCTCCATACATTTCCTCGTGTTCAAGCACAAAATAATCATCTAGCCCATCAGCAATCGGGTGCGCGGCATTGATCACCCACAAACGTTCCTTTTCGCCGATTTCGCGCCATTTCAGGTTACCGCTGGTGCCCATCAAGCGCTTGAAAATCTTCGAGAAGTGGCCTGAATGCAGCACAATCAGCCCCATACCGCCAAGCACGCGCTGGTGAACCCGCTCTACAATGGCATCATCCACCTGATGATGGGCAATATGCGCCCACCAAATCAGCACATCGGTTTGATCGAGCACCGACTCGCTTAAACCATGCTCAGGTTGGTCAAGAGTCGCAGTTTGTACTGTAAAGCCCGCATCGCGCAAACCCTCAGCAATCGCGCCATGAATGCCCTGCGGGTATACCTTCTGAACTGCCTCATGCGTTTGTTCATGCCGCCCTTCATTCCATACAGTTACGCGTATATTCGCCATTCCAACGCTCTCCAATTCTGCCGCTAAACATAGCCTCTATTGTGCCGTAGATGGCTGAACCCCGTCCACTTTGGCATTAGACCAGCTGCTTTCAGGCAACAAAAAGGGCGAGAAATACTCGCCCCTTCCCTATTACGAGCCGCTCAATTTTCTAAGTCTCGCCCAGATACGCCTTACGCACAAGGTCGTTTTGCAGCAGAGCTGCTCCGGTATCTTCAAGGACAATCTCGCCTGTTTGCAGCACGTAACCACGATGGGCAATTTCCAGCGCCATCAACGCGTTCTGTTCGACCAGTAACACAGTATTTCCAGCCTCGTTAATACGCTTAACAATCTCGAAAATTCCTTCAACCAGAACAGGCGCTAAGCCCATTGAAGGCTCATCAAGCAGCAAAACCGAAGGCGCCATCATCAGCGCGCGTGCCATCGCCAGCATTTGCTGCTCGCCGCCTGAAAGCGTGCCGCCCTTTTGGTTAATACGCTCTTTCAAACGTGGGAACATATCAAACATTTGATTCATACGGTCGCTGATGATTCCACGGCCGCCTTTTACGTTCCACGAGCCAACTTCAAGATTTTCGCGTACTGAAAGCAGCGGAAATATCCGACGTCCCTCTGGCACATGGGCGATACCCTGCGCCGAGATATGATGCGGCGCCATATCGGTGATATCCTGACCGTTGAACATCACCTTCCCCCGTTTGGGGCGCGTTATGCCGCTGATCGTTTTGAGCGTAGTCGTTTTGCCAGCGCCATTCGCGCCTACCAGCGTCACCACTTCGCCCTGATCAACACGAACGCTCACCCCTTTCAAGGCATGGATGTGACCGTAATAGGTGTGAACCTGCGTTAGCTCAAGCAGCACTGTCATTGTTTGCCCCTCCACCCATCGCGCGTCTTCCGAGATAGGCTTCAACCACGCGTGGGTTGGCACGTATTTCTTCCGGCGTGCCTTCCGCGATCTTCTGCCCGTAATCCAGCACGTCAATATGTTCACTAATGCCCATGACAACCCGCATGTCATGCTCGATCAGCACAACAGTGATTCCCAGTTCATCCCGAATTTTGCGAAACAAACTCATCGCTTCGGCACTTTCCTGCGGATTCATGCCGGCTGTCGGTTCATCCAAAAGAATCAGCTTAGGGTCGCTAGCCAGCGCGCGCGCAATTTCAATACGGCGCTGATCGCCATAGGGAAGATTCTTGCTCAGCTCATCGCCCTTGCCCGAAAGTCCAGCAAACTTTAGCAGCATGCTGGCCTTTTCCTGCACAAGGCGTTCCTGTTCCTTGAAACGGCGGGTGCGCAGCAGCGTGTGCGGAAGCGAAATGTGCAGCCGCGAATGTGTGCCAACCATGATATTTTCAAGCACTGTCATATTGCCAAAAAGACGGATGCTTTGAAACGTTCGGGCAATACCCGCTTTATTCACCTGATCAGGTCGCAACCCAATCAGCGAGCGCCCATTAAAATCTATGCTTCCCTGATCAGGCTTATAAATCCCGGTCAACAGGTTGAAAAATGTGGTCTTACCCGCGCCATTAGGCCCGATAATTGAGCTAATGCTTCCTTCGGAAATGCCAATAGTGACATCGCGTACGGCGCGAATACCTCCGAAGGATTTGACAAGGTTATTCACTTTAAGCAGCATATTGTCTACTCCTGAGGCACCGATCCGTCTACCAGCACAGCATCAGATATCGGCTCTTCTTTTGGCAACTCATCATCTTCATTACGTTCCATCAATTCAAGTCTGCGGCTCTTCTCAGGCAGCAATCCAGCCGGGCGGAAGAGCATCATCAGTACCAGCACAAACCCAAAGACCAGCGGCTGATACTTCGCAGGATCGAGCTGCGTGGGAATATTCAACTGCCCCGCATTGCGCAGCGCGTTCAGTTGCAACGAAAGGTTGGGTAGAGTATGCAATTCCACCAGCGTGATGATCATCGCGCCAAGAACCACGCCCTTGACGTTACCCATACCGCCAACGATTACCATTGCCAGAATAGTAATGGATTGAAGCAAAATAAAACTTTGTGGGTCAATGAACGTCTGTTTGGCGGCATACAGCACCCCGATGGCGCCAGCAAACGCCGCGCCGCTTGCAAACGCCAGCAATTTCATGCGTACCAGCGGCACACCCATGGCAATCGCGGCAATTTCGTCTTCGCGAATTGCCGTCCAGGCGCGGCCAATCACCGAGTCTTTTAGCCGGAAGCATACCAGAATAATCACAAACAGCAGCACAAGACCTATGGTGTAAAACAACAACTGTTTGGCTAGTACGGCCGGGTTGTCTACGCGCAGCCCAAGCACTGAGGCTATGCTTTCAGTAAAGCTTATGTAGAAGCCAGGCAGCGGCGGTGCCGCGATGTTACGCAAGCCCTGCGCGCCGTTGGTAAAGTTAATTGGCGAGTCAAGATTACGCGCAAAGATACGAATTACTTCACCAAAGCCAAGCGTGACAATAGCGAGATAGTCGCCGCGCAACCGCAGCACCGGCAAACCGAGCAGCACGCCAACTAACCCGGCAGCAGCGATCCCAATGAACATCACAAAGAAGAATGCCCCGCTCTGCACGAACGCCACAAAACCAGCGGCTAACGGCGAAAGATCGGGGTTGGAAGCCCAATAACTGACCGTCCACGCATTTTCTGTGAAGATCGTTTCTGAGGGGGAGGTTGCCATCCCCCACAGATAAGCGCCAACCGCAAAGAAGGCGACATAGCCGAGGTCAAGAAGCCCCGCAAAACCAACAACGATATTCAGACCGAGCGCCAGGCCAGCAAAGATTGAGATTTGAACGGCAAGTTCCAAGTATGGAGGGTTAGAAATGCCGACAACTGGCATCACTACAGCAAACATCACCACCAGCAGCACAATCCTGGCGATACGCGGCATGCTCAGCGATGCTACAACCAGCGGGCTAAGCAAAAAGATAGGCGCAATAACCAGAGAAGCCAAAGGATACCAGAGGCTGCGACGGTCAAGCATGAAAACGAACAGGACTGCGACAACAACATAGAGGATAGCGACAGCAAGCCCAACAGCGGGGCGGCTTAAGATTTCACGAAATCCAGTTTTCGCAGGGGTCATTGCAGAGACAGTTGCCATATCCCCTCTCCTATACCTTCTCATCCACGCGTTCGCCGAGCAAACCGCTGGGGCGGAAGATCAACACCGCGATCAGGATGCCGAAGGTGATAATATCTGTATAGCGAATGCCAATTGCAGGAAAATACGGCAGCAAGCCATTGAGGAACGCTTCGATCATGCCAATCAGCAGACCGCCAAGCAGCGCGCCGGTAATGTTTCCAATACCGCCAAGCACCGCCGCCGTAAAGGCTTTTAAGCCCGGTATAAAACCGATATAGGGCGTAACATTCCCGACGTTCAGCCCGAACAACGCGCCAGCTGCGCCACCAAATGCGCCACCGATAAAAAACGTAAGCGAAATCATTAGGTTTACAGGAATACCCATCAAACCTGATGTTGCCTGATCCATAGAAATCGCACGAATACCGCGACCAGCTTTAGTGCCATTCACGAAGTAATTCAGCGCTAGCAGCATGATTACAGCGGCGATCACAATAATGATCGAGGTCATGCGAACACGAACCTCATTAGTGCCTATGACCACGGGGATAGGGTTTTGAAAAAACGCAATATTCCGCGTTGGATAAGTCAGGTTAAAGTCGTTGATGGTTATCGAAGCCAGCGCGCGCACCACGTCCTGCAAAATGAATGAAATACCAATTGCAGTGATCAGCGGAACTAAGCGCGGCGCATTTCTCAACGGTTTATAGGCAACACGCTCGATCAAGACGGCCAACAACCCACTGGCAATGCCAGAAATGAGTATTGTCGCAATGACCAGAACAACCGGGTTCCAATCAGCCAGTACACCTGCAGAAGAAAGAAAGTTCATGAAGGCAAAGCCAATGACCGAGCCAAACATGAAGATTTCACTATGGGCAAAATTGATGAATTTCAATACGCCGTAAACCAGCGTATAGCCAAGCGCAACCATCGCATATACGAAACCAATACTGATTCCGCTGATAACCATGCCAGGAAGCTGCCGGCTGATTTGATCGGACAAAACGATATTTGGACGCGGTTCAGGGATAAGTAACGCAACAAGGTAGGCAAGCGCAGTAAGGAATACTGTTGCTGCTACGATGAAGACGATAATTTGCCCAATAGGAAAAACAATGAAGCGATAAAAGCCCGTATGTGAAAACCGTTGCCAGGCTTCGGATTGGATCAGCGGGTCTAACAACCCACCTTGCCGGGGAGACAGCGATTCAGAACTCATACATCGTACTCCGAGCCAATAAAAAAGAAGCGGCGGGCTGTATACCAATCATCAATTGATTAGCACACAGCCTCGCCGCAAATTTAGCCGATAAGGCTACGAAGCCGGGGTTGCTTCAGCCATGGCAGCAGCGGTCAAGGGCGACGGAATTTCAAGCGTCGCGATGATCGAGTTGTTGCTCCATTCGGCCGGGTCACCTGACACAACTTCAATCACGTAGTACAGACCGATTTCAGGATCGCCGTTCGCATCAAACGTGATGGTGCCGGTCAAGCCTTCGTAGTCAGCGGTTGCACGAACAGCAGCGGCTACGTCTGCACGGCTCGGAAGACCACCAGTGGATTCAATTGCGGCCTGAATTGCCTGAAGAGCAATTGCCGTCGAGTCATAGGACTGGGCAGCAAACGGCTGCGGGCCTTCACCGAAGGCTTCGGTGTAGCTCTCGATGAACGCAGCGGCATTCGGGTAAATGCTTGCGGGGCCAGCAACAGTGGTGTAGAGGGTGCCAACTGCAGCATCGCCGGCAATCGCCGCGAATTCGGTGCTGTCGGTGCCGTCAGGTCCCATAAACAGACCTTCGTAACCAGCAGCGCGTGCCTGTGCCAGGAAGGCGGCAGTCTGGCTGTAGATACCGCCGAAGTAAATCAATTCGGGAGACTGAGCCAGAATTGGTTGAATGATAGCATCGAAGTTCGACGCTTCTTCAGTGCCTTCAAAGCCGAGAACGGTGATGCCGAGGCGTTCCGCTTCGTCCTGGAAGTACTCTGCCACACCCTGACCATACGCAGTGGTGTCGTGGAGCACGTACGCCGAAGTGATGCCCAATTCAGCTGCATAGTTCGCGCCAGTGGGGCCCTGCAGGTCGTCACGGCCGCAAACGCGATTGACCGTCGCATAGCCGCGATCGGTGATTGCCGGGTTGGTGTTTGCGGGCGAAATCATCACCAGATCATTTTCGTTGTAGACTTCCGATGAAGGAATGGCTACACCGCTGTTCAGGTGACCAACCACGGCGAGAATGCTGGGATCCGCCACGATTTGCTGCGCGTTCGAAACACCAACTTCAGGAGTTGCCTGATCGTCAAAGGGCACATACTCAACCGTGTAGCCCATGTCAACCAGAGGCTGGCTCAGTTCATCAATCGCCAACCGAACTGCGTTGCTCATCGAGACGCCCAATACTGACTGAGGTCCCGAAAGCGGAGTCTGAGAGGCGATACGAATTACGTTGTCGCCATCCTGGGCAGCGACTAGCGATAC
This sequence comes from Chloroflexi bacterium OLB15, assembly GCA_001567085.1. Lineage (GTDB taxonomy): Bacteria > Chloroflexota > Anaerolineae > Aggregatilineales > Phototrophicaceae > Flexifilum. The sequence goes on along the minus strand of LMZS01000059.1, from coordinate 26,128 downwards.
ACTCAGTGCGGTCGCCAGTGCAGCCGAACTGAGAAGTCCAACTACTTTGTTCAGCTTCATATCCCTATCTCCAAAATTGTATTAAGGCCAAGTTCAATATATCGCGCCTATAAATCCATTACAAGTATTTCAAAAAAATTACTTTTTAACCTGTCAATAGTGCCAATTTTTCAGAGGTTTTCCGCAATAAAAACGATCAGGTCATGAAATAAATAAATTAAAAAGGTTTGGAAACTCTAACATACGGCATCCCAGAGGATCCGAAAATCACGCTACTACGCCCGCCATGCTCAAGGTATGCTTTCAGTTTATGAAAATGAAGCTCTCGAAACCTGTTAAGGGAAATGAATGTCTGCATCGTTACGCGGCGCGATCTTTGGTTTAGGGGCAGCGGCAATTTGGGGAGGCATGTACGTTGTTTCCGATCTTGTGCTGCAAGTCATTCCCCCTTTTGCCTTGCTAACCTTACGCCTGCTGATCTCGATTCTGGTGCTCGGCGCAATTTTGTCTATCATTCGGCGCCCTCACCTACCCGCCCGCAAAGAAATTCTGCCAGTTCTGCTGGTCGGGTTTCTAGGTTTTGGCATCAGTGTTGGCGCACAGTTCGTAGGCACTGACCGCTCTACGGCAGTGAACGGCGCGTTGATCACTTCAGCTTCGCCAGCCTTCATCCTTCTGTTTGCAGCCCTGATCTTGCGTGAACGCTTGACGCTCATGCGAATTCTCGCTGTGGGGTTAGCCACCACTGGCGTGCTGGTCATTATCAACCCGGCGAATGCAGATTTTTCTTCAGATACGTTCTTTGGCGATGTAATGCTTGCCGTCGCCGCGATTACATGGGGTCTTTATTCGGTTTTGGTGCGTAAACTTAGTTCGCGGGTAGACACGCTCACATTCTCTTTTCTGGCGCCAGCAGGTGGCCTGTTTTTGACGATTCCGGCAGGGGCCGTTGAATTATCCCAGCGCCCTGTTGGTGAAATCAATCTTGCCGTATTTATTGGCATTCTCTATCTAGGAGTCATCTCAACAGCCGCCGCGATGTGGATGTGGAATCGCGCTTTTGTGCTCGTAGAGGCCTCAACCGCATCGCTGTTCTTCTTCGCACAGCCGCTGGTCGGTGCCGTGCTAGGCATCGTAATTCTGAAGCAAGCATTTACCAGCAACTTGTTGTTTGGCGGCGCGTTGATTACTGCTGGCGTGCTGCTGTCGCTTATCCAGCGCAAGCCTGCAAAAGCCAGCCTCATGCCAGATTCGCATGAATCTGCTCAGGAAATCGGCTCGCAGGTATAGCGTATGCCGCTCCATAAATTAAGATCGAGTCATCCGCCCGTGTACGGGTCGCAACTGAAGTAGCAGGCTTATCCCCTTCTGCGGAATCCTTACCAGCAATCCAGTGAGTTCCAGTAAGCCGTATCTTATTTCTCCAAGTATCATGACAACTCTATAATCATTGGGCATATGATCGAATCGAGATAATAAACCGCGCAAAAACAACGGGGGCATTTGTGGGAACGCGACTACAAAACAAAGTAGCAATCATCACGGGTGCAGCACGAGGAATCGGGCGTGGGATTGCGCTCAGATTCGCCGCAGAAGGGGCAAAGGTAGGTGTTTTTGATCTGGATGAAATGACATGCCTTGAAGTAGTCAACGAAATTGTAGTCAATGGCGGAGAAGCCTTAGCGCTAGGGGGCGATGTCACTAAGCCTCAGGATGTTGAGGACGCCATTACCAGCCTTAAGCTCCGCTTCGGCACCGTAAATATTGCCCTAAACAATGCGGCGATCATGCCGTCTGGCAAGCTGCATGAAACCTCATTAGACGACTTTGAAGCCTGCTTGGCCGTTAACCTTCGCGGCACCTTCCTGATCACCCGCGCAGTTGTTCCCGGCATGATACAGGCGGGGGCAGGCTGCATCATTCATATGTCCAGCGTAACCGGCATTCGCGGGCTGCCCGGATTGGCTGCCTACAGCGCCACCAAAGGCGCATTGATTTCACTCACTCGGGCAATGTCTACAGATTACGCGCCGCTCGGCATCCGTGTGAATGCGATAGCGCCGGGAACCATTGACTCACCGATGCTGCACTCGTTTGTTGACATGCAAACGGATAAAGAAAAAATCCGCCGCCAATTTGACCAAATGCATCCTATTGGGCGCGTGGGTACAATCGCGGAAGTTGCAAACGTGGCTGTATTTCTCGCGTCAGACGAAGCCAGTTTTGTAACAGGCTCGGTCTATGAAGTTGATGGCGGGTTATCTTCAAAAGGTGAACAGCCACAGGATTGAGGTCAGAAATGCAGCTTTTCCGCTATATTGACGCTCTGGGCAATCGCTCATGGGCGTTATCAAATGAAAATGACATTTTGCAGTTAGTAGATTTTGATTTTGACTCGTGGCTGGCAGGCTCTATAGGCCGTGTAGATGAAGCGATTAACGGGTTGGCCGCAACGGCTGTAAGGAAACTTACTACCCTACCCGCGCAGCTTCTTGCCCCTATTATCTCTCAGGAAATCTGGGCGGCAGGGGTTACTTACGAGCGCAGCCGCGAAGCCCGGCAGGAAGAGGCACAGGATGGCGGTGACATCTATGCCCGCGTGTACCGTGCCGAACGTCCGGAGATTTTCTTCAAAGCGCCTGCCCGTTATGTCGTCGGTTATGGAGATAGCGTTGGTATTCGCAAGGACGCGACGTGGAATGTTCCCGAACCGGAACTGGGCATCGTGCTAAATCCTGCGCTCGAAACAGTTGGTTTCGTTATTGGTAACGATATGAGCAGCAGAGACATTGAAGGTGAAAACCCCTTGTATCTGCCTCAGGCGAAAATCTACTCTTCAGCCTGCGCCATTGGGCCGGGAATCCTGCTTTCAAGCAGCGCAGATTACCCGCAAGCGACCATTCAGCTTGAAATCGTCCGAAATGATGTATCCCTGTTTGTTGGAGAAACGCATACCAACCGCATCCGCCGCCCCCTGGCTGAACTAATGGGCTATCTTGGCCGCAGCAGCAGCTTTCCAGCGGGGTTAATATTCCTATCAGGCACAGGCATTATCCCGCCCGGTGAATTCACCCTGATTGAAGGGGATGTGGTGACCATTACAATTGAAGGTATCGGCGTCCTCACGAACATCGTAAAAGTGGTTTAAGTGCTTACTACCTTGAGGATATTTCTACGTTGATAATCACGGCCATCGAATCTCTACAGTGGGCTGAATACCCACGCCTGCTCATAGTGCGCGTGCATACGGATGAAGGGATCATTGGTTATGGGGAAACCGTAGACAAGATTCCCGGCGCAAAAGGCGCGCTTCACGGTACCATTGCCCCTCTGCTGCTAGGGCAAAACCCGCTGGATATTGAAGGTCTGTGGCGTTTCGCCATGGATAATATTATGTATCACGGCTACGCAGGGGCAGAAACGCGCGCGCTTTCTGCAGTCGAAATTGCCTTGTGGGATATCCTCGGCAAGAAATACAACATCCCTCTCTACCAACTGTTAGGCGGAAAAACACGCCCCCGAATCCCCACCTACAATACTTGCATCGGCTTCGGTGCCGTACAGGACTATGCGGCATGGCAGCCTGATAAAGATGCGGGCAATCTTGCAAAGAGCCTGATTGCCGATGGCATCAACGCGATGAAAATCTGGCCATTTGATCGTTTCAGCGAAATCAGCTTCGGTCAGTATATCCATCCGCGTGATGTTGAGGCCGGGTTGCAGCCCATTCGTCAGATCAGGGATGCAGTCGGCAATGACATGGAAATCGGCATTGAATGCCATTTCCGCTGGAATCGCGCCAGTATGGAGCGTATCGCGCGGGCGCTGGAATCATACGACATCCTATTTCTCGAAGACGCAATTCCGGCTGTCTATCCCGACGAGATCAAACTGCTCTCCAGCCGCACCAGTATCCCGATTGTCGGCTCTGAAACTTTGTTCACCCGATGGCAGCTTCGCGAATGGCTGGAAAAGCACGTCTCGCAAATTGTAATGACCGATCCCTTATGGACAGGTGGCATCTCAGAGACGCTCAAAATCGCTTCTTTAGCAGAAACATATGGCATTCCGCTGGTTCTGCACAATATCGCTGGTCCCTTCTGCCACGCAGCTTGTATGCATCTGGGTGCGCATATTCCGAATTTGTTTTTCGTCGAATCAGTACGCGCGCTTTACAAGTCTTATTTCAGCGTAATTGGTGATTTTGTGCCGCAGGTATCAGCCAGCACCCTTGATATACCCGAAGGCGCTGGGCTAGGCGTAAACCTACGCCCCGAAATGCTGGAACGGACTGACCTAACTCGTGAAGTCTCAGAAGGTGAGGGTTTAGCCAAAGGGCGCCGCGCAATGGGCGATCATTGGGCAGTTGAGGATATACGTTAAAACAATCTGCGGGGTAAGGTATACCCTACCCCACAGATTCACTCTGAACAGCTCTAGCGAACACCCAGCAATACTTCAATTGTCAATTGATCGAGACGTTCGTAAGACAACCCCTTCTTGCCAATGCCCACACGGTCAAAATCTGTCGCGCGGAGTTTGGCAGCGCCTTCAGCGCTGAACGTCTTTAGATAATCAAAAGTCCCATCATCAGCGTTGATGTCCGCCAGCAGCGCCTGAATTTCAGGATCAGCGTTAAACTGCTGCGCCTTTTCCTTCAGAATCAGATAGGTGCGCATACAGCCGCGCGCAAAATCCTTCACGCCATTGTAATCTTCGGTGCGGTAAGCATGTGCGTCAAAGTGGCGACTTCCCGTATAGCCAACATCTTCAAGAAATTTCACAAGGAAGAAGTTCTGCTTAATCATCGCCGCGCCGAAGCGAAAATCCTGATCGTAACGCCCGAACAGCTGGTCATTTAGGTCAATGTGGAACAACTTGCCAGCATCCCATGCCTGTGCAATCGCATGCATAAAATTCAGGCCGGCCATGTGTTCATGCGCTACTTCGGGGTTAACGCCCACCATTTCAGGGTGATCCAGCGTGGCGATAAAGCCCAACATCGCGCCAGTTGTCGGCAAATACAAATCACTTCGCGGCTCATTAGGCTTCGCTTCTAAAGCCAGGCGCAGATCATATTTCTGGCTGATCACATATTCCGAAAAGAAGTTAATCGCGTCACGATAACGTTTGATCGCATCTGCCGCATTCTTGCTGGCGTCGGTTTCTGTGCCCTCACGCCCCCCCCAGAACACAAACACTTTTGCACCCAGATCAACGCCTATATCAATCGTCCTGAGCACTTTTTGATAGGCGTATGCCCGAACATGCGGATCGTTTGAGGTGAAAGCGCCATCTTTGAAAATTGGGTCGGTAAACAGATTGGTGGTAGCCATCGGCATTTTGATACCGGTAGCATTCAACGCCGCCTTAAAATCTTTAATGATCTGTCGTTCTTCATCGGGTGTGGCATCAATAGGAATCAAATCATTATCATGATAATTGACGCCATACGCGCCCACTTCCGCAAGCAAATAGACAATATCTACGGGGCTAATTACATCGCGCACGGGGCCGCCAAAAGGATCGCGCCCGATGTTACCCACCGTCCACAATCCGAACGTGAAGCGATCTTCAGGTCTTGGAGCATAATCTGTCATATTTACAATACCTTTCGCTTAGGAACGAATCTATGAAAAAATATAGTTCCGATTGTAGCGCACTTTCCGTCTTATGGAGCAAAAATCATTGATAATTGATTATTTGCATATTTATTTAGCATCGCTATAATTTTGCGGGTTTTAGATTCTCCTATAATATAGTTTCGGTAGTGTATTTTCGGCGTTTGGTCTCAAGCGAGCGCTCATGAGAGTCATGCTCGGGACGTTGTTTGTTTAGAGTAGTTAAATTTAAAGGAGTTTTGTAATGCGTAAGCTTTCGCGGTTATTTGCAGTAGCTCTTCTTATTCTGGGTGTTGTTGTTGTTGGTATCGGCGTTGTTGGCGCACAAGACGATGGGCTGAGCTTCGCAATCGTTGCCCATGGTGGCGCTGGCAATCCTTTCTGGATCACGGTCATTAAGGGTATGGACGATGCCTGCGCCCTTCTCAGTGCCGAATGCCAGTGGCTAGCAGATGACACTTACGGTCTGGAAGCGATGGCGGGCTTCTGGGATGATGCACTTGCGCTGAATCCGGATGGCGTTGGCACCACAGTGCCCGATCCAGAGGTGATTCGCAGCGGCGTTGAGCGCGCAAATGAACTGGGAATCCCGGTTATCGTGCTAAACACTGCCGACCCCGGCGCAGGTACCGATTCAGCTTTGCCTACTCTGTTCTACATTGGCGCCAATGAATTCACCGGCGGCGTTAGCAATGCGCAGCGCGTATTTGCCGAAGCCGCTGCCGCTGGCGCCACAATCAACAAGGGCGTTTGCACCATTCAGGAGCAGGGGCACAGTGGTCTTGAAGCACGCTGCGCCGGCGTTGAGAGCGTTTTTGATGAAAACGGCGTGCCAGTTGACCGCCTGAACATCACCAACGACCCCGCCGAAACAGCCGGTATTCTTGCCGACTATTTTGCCGCCAACCCGGATACCAATGCCATCTTCATGCTCGGCCCCTCGCCGTCTTCCGGCTTGAACCTGTACCTGACCGAAGCGGGCATTGAACCCGGCACGCTGTTTGCCACCAGCCATGACACGAGCGCAGAAATTTACCAGATGATTCAGGACGGCTTCCTGCTGCAAACAATTGACCAGCAGCCGTACCTGCAAGGCTTTGAAACCATCATGTGGTTGTATCTGAACAGCCAGTACGAAATGGCCCCCGGCGGCGACATCTTCACCGGCCCCGGCGTCATTGATGCCAGCAATGTTGATGCGATCATCGAACTGACAGCAGCCGGTTATCGCTAAACATTAGCGCCATAAGTTCAAGACAATAACCGGTAGGGGCGCTAATACCGCCCCTACCCTTATTTGTAGGCGATTATTATTTATTGAATTGGCAATAGGGTTAATTATTTATGACCGGTACAGCCGTTCCTATTGGCTCCCGCCAACCTTCCGAAATCGAAAAAGAACGCCTGTTGTTACGTAACCGAAAGTACATCGCAACAGTCGTTATGCTCATTATTGCGGGGATTTTGGGGCTGGTCATCGCCGAGCAGTTTGCTGCGGGCTGGTTAGCGTTGGGCGAACGCGCCAATATCAGCCGTCGCGATCTAAACGTCCTCGAGATTGTGCTGTTGGTGACCTCGGCTATCTGGGGGCTGCTCTGTCTATATACCGCAATCGGGCTGATACGCCATCCCAGCACCCCTTCTTACAGCGATTACCTCGAACACCGCGTCGGCAAAAACGTCTCCCGGCGTTTTACTCATGCTCGCCTTCTTGATCGCATCTGCCGCGTTATCGTTGTTATACGCCGAACAAATCATAACGGGCTGGTTACCGTTGGGTGAACGCGCCAATATCAGCCGCCGCGATCTCAACCTTCTCGAAATTTCAGCCATCATTTTCACGTTACTGTGGGCAATTATCTGTCTGCGAACAATCTGGGCGGTTTGGGTTCGTGACAAGCGCGGTTGGCCCTGGGCGCAGTGGATTTCCATGCTCACCGCGCTGGTGAGCCTCGCAGTGGTATTCGCAGGTGCCATCAATATTCAGAAAACTATCCCTGCTAATGGCTCTATTGCCGATAACATCCCCGCAGCAATAGAGCTGCTCGCCCCAGGGTTGGCGATGTTCCTCGCTGCAACTGCCGTCTACAGATACCTCACGCTCAGCGTAGATATCTCTGCCGATCAATCAGTGCGCAATCAACTGGCGAAGTCTCCAAGCGCCGGGGCGATCATTGGCCTGGTCACGCTGGTGGTTGCATTCTCAATTGCATCGCCCCTATTTTTTGAAACCCGCGCCATTGCCAGCGCGCTTTCAACCAATGTCACCAACGGCATCGTTGCTATCGGCATCACGTTACTAATGATATCTGGCGAATTTGACCTCTCTGTGGGTTCGATTTATGGCGCCAGTTCGCTCATTTTCATCCTCGCACTAACTGAAGGCGCGTTTGGCCTGCCGCCCATGCACGCAGTCCCCGCCGCCGTGGTCGCGCTCCTGTTTGCAGGGGTACTAGGGTTGATTAATGGTGCCCTGCTAATTCGCACAGGGATTCCCTCGTTTATCGTCACGCTCGGCACCCTGCTTGCCTATCGTGCGATCACGCTGGTCACGCTGCCTGAAGGGCGCATCATCCGTTACGCTGATTACCGGCTTCCCGATCCCGTTATCGAAGTCAGCCCATTTGTCTTGATTGCGCTCCTGGTACTAGCCGGCCTCATCCTACTGTATTTTGGGTATCGCCAGCTTCCGCGCCTATGGGGCGATGTTCTAAATCGCATTCGCAATTTCCGTGAAGATCAATCTGCATTCCGTGATGTGCAGCTAGTAGCACGCACGATCTGGGCAGCTATTTTCACCCTTGCCATCGTCGGCCTTGTGATTGGCTGTATAACAGGGAGTATTGACTTACTAGGGCGAGGTTCAGACATTATTGCTCTGAGTTTCTTCGATATAGCCAATGGGCGTATCGCTTCAATACCCTTCATCGGGCCGCTGGATGCTTCTATTAACTTACGAACTGGCGTGATCTGGTGGTTTGTTCTGGTAGTGATTTTCCAGTTTATTCTGACAAATATGAAATACGGTGGTTTCAGTTTCGCTGTCGGCGGCAATCCCGGCGCAGCGCGCGCGCAAGGTATTAGCGTATCCCGCGTAAAAATCACTAACTTCATTATTTGCGCGATGCTGGCGGGAGTAGCAGGTATCGCCAACGTTTCCCGTGTCGGCAGCGTTGGCCCCAACCTCGGCGAAGGGTTGGAGTTGGAAGTTATCGCGGCCTCGGTAATCGGTGGCACGCTGCTCAGCGGTGGCTATGGCAGCATTTTCGGTGCGCTGCTTGGCGTGTTGATCTTCGGACTGCTGCGAACCGGCCTTGTGCTGGTGGGCATGGATCCCCGCGTATTTTACGGGGTGCAGGGCATCATCATCATCGTCGCAGTGGTTATTAACACTGCTGTACGCCGGGTAAGGACCTAATCATGTTCGAGACAAAAGCTACGCCGCTGGTCGAAATGCGCGGCATCGTCAAGCAGTTTGGCAGCGTAGAAGCTTTACGCGGGGTTGATTTCCACGTAGATCGGCAGGAAATTGTCGGCCTATTAGGTGATAATGGCGCCGGCAAAAGCACGCTGATCAAAATTCTGACCGGTGTACATACGCCAACACGCGGCCAGATTTATTTTGAAGGCAAGCCTGTTACCATTGATTCGCCACATGCTGCCCGCGAAATAGGGATTGAAACAGTTTATCAAGACCTTGCGTTAGTGCCGCTGATGAGCATTTCCCGCAACTTCTGGCTGGGGCAAGAACTGACACGGCGCTTTGGCCCCTTTAAGGTATTGGATCATAATGCGATGGCCACAAGCACGCGAGAGGCGCTTCTGGATATTGGCATCAAGATCCGCAATCCTGACGAAGCCGTAGCGATGATGTCTGGCGGGGAGCGCCAATCCATCGCTATCGGGCGGGCTGTCCACTTTGGCAAGAAGCTGCTCATCCTTGACGAGCCGACTTCTGCCCTTTCAGTGAAGCAAACGGGTGAAGTATTGAACTATACACGTCGCGCCAAAGAACGCGGCCTATCGGTGATCTTTATCACCCATAATATCGCCCATGTTCATGAGGTAGCCGATCGTTTCACGATCATTCGCGGTGGCAGAAAGATCGGTGATTTTTACAAACATGAGGTTTCTGAAATGGAAGTTGCCCACATGGTGATGACGGGCGAAGTGCCCGAACGGCTGCGGTTAGGTAGTCAAGAGGAATAAAAAACAGGCTAAAGACCAAATGCCTTTTACCTTAGCGATATGTTTCTAAGGAGTTTCGCCGCTATGCGCCTAAAAATACTCTTATTGTGCTTTGTCGCTTCAATCCCATTAGCGGCATGTGCGCCTGAAAATCTGGATATCACCCCTAGCCCAACGGCTACGTTTACACCTGAGCCAACGAATACCCCTGCCCCAACAAACACACCTGCACCTACGAGCGAAGCAGGCGCAGAAGCTACCCCTGAACCTGAGGCATCTGCTGCCGATACCAGTACTCCGCTTGGCGTCGTCGAGGCAGTTATTGCCGCACTGCCAAACCCGATAAACGCAGGAACCATTCAATGGCAGCGCATTGACGACCCGACTACGGGCGCAGAAATTGTATATCCCCCAAACATTCAGGATGGCGCCGCAGGGCGGGTTTACTTCTCAGAACGCGGTGGGGGTGCTGCTGACGTTACCATTGCCATGTTTGAGAGTGAAGAGGCAGCAAGCGCTTACTTTGAACAGCGCTCTGGCGACCGTCGCCTGGAAAGCAGCACCGAAGAAGCCAATCTGCCCACACCAAACATGTTTGGCGGCGGCACCTACGGCTCAATGGGGTTGATTCAGGATGGGGAGTTGGTACTTGTCGTATCTATTCCGCGCTTCTCAAGTACCGTTTCAGGCAATCCGACCATTCCAATGGCGCGGCAGTTCCTACAAATTATTGATCAGATACGCGGCGCGGAATAAATACAGCCCCGTTTTATCTGTACAACTTGTCGAAAACAGGGTGCGATATCCACCCTGTTTTTGCGTAAAAAATGCCGTTCAGCCTGTACACTTTGCAGTATCAGAGCATCGTCAAAGATTGAAACACTTACACCGAAGCAGCCTGCATGAACGCAAACGCGCGATTCGCCAACCACACGATGACCAGCACGCCAAGCGCAAGACCGCCAACAATGGCAAAAGCTGATTGAATACCAATCCGGTCAGCAGTAGAGCCTAGTATCTGCGGCATCACCAGAATGGCGATACCCGCCGCCAACGAAGTGCGCGCGCTGGCAGCATTCGCCATGTCTGGAGCAAGATTCGATACAATCGAAAGTGTCATCGGGAAAAGATTGGCGATACCCAGTCCCATTAAAAACAGACCGGGAAGCGCCGAAATTGGCGAGCGTGAAAGCCAGAAAATCGGAAAGCCGGTCAATAAAATTGCCGACGCAATTAACAGCAGACGGTTAGGCAAAACAATACGACTCAGGCGGCTGCCGAACCAACGCCCCAGCAAAATTGCCACATAGAATACAGCCATTGAAGCAGCGGCATCCACACGCCTAATGCCAACAACATTTTCAAGAAAATCAGCCGCCCAAAAGCCTGTACTCCACTCTACAGATACGCCCAACAGCACCACCAGCCAATACACCCAGAATAGCGCTGGCAGTCGCGCTTTCGGCTGATTCACCCCGCGATTCTCAGCAGAAGATTGGGGAATAGGCACGCGGGAGGTTGCAGCCAGCGCTATAGCCCAGGCTGCAACCATAGCCAACAGAGCGAATCGCCAGCTAAAGCCAAAATTCTCAAGCTGGCTGATCAGCAGAGGCGCAAGCATGGCGGCCGCGCTTGCGCCAACGTTAGATTCAGTGAGCGCGACAGCGCGCATTGCCCCGTGATGATCAGCCAGTGTCGCCTGAATCATCACCAGCAAATACGACCCTATCGTGCCCATCACAAACGAGCCGAAAATGGTTATCGGTGAGGTTTGACCCAAGGTCAGGATAATGACCCCCAAGACCATTCCTGCGCCACCACCCCAGAACAATGTCCGCCGCCCGAAATAGCGCGCCGCGCGATCTGCGGTAGCGCCAGCGATAATCATGCCTAGCGCGAAGGCGCTGAAGTGAAGCCCGCGCAGCGTGTACGACAATTCCAGTTCGGCTGCCAGGAAAGGCATCAATGGCCCCAGCGCTGCCTGCAAATAGGCATAGTACGCCAGCATAAAGTAGGCAAGCCAGGTGAAGCGATCCCGTGTAAAGGTGAACGCTATAGGAGTCATTACTGTGATTACACTTCGCCTGTACGTTCAGGTGTTAAGTATTTAGATTTCGTCAAGCCTGACCGGACGATGTTCGAGATAAGATTTGCGCGCAGCCATTCCCATCACAACCGCCTGCCGTCCATCAATGCCGCCCACCGACACAGGTTTGTCATGCTCCAGCGCATCCACAAACGATAGAATTTCTGATACATAGCTTTCAGAATATCGCTCAAGGAAAAAGTTTAGCGGGAGATCGCGATACACGTTCTGGGCTGTGCTAATGTGCGCGGCATTCGGGTAGTTGTTGTCGGTCTCAATTTTGCCGCCACTTCCAAATACTTCCACCCGCTGATCATAGCCATAAACCGCCTGACGGCTGTTATCAATAGAGCCGATCACGCCGTTAGCAAATTTCAGGGTCACCAGCGCCGAATCTACGTCACCAGCAGCGCCAATCGCCGGATCAACCATCACCCCCGCCAACGTGTAAATTTCTTCAACTTCGCTGCCGATCAGATAACGCGCCATGTCAAAATCATGAATGGTCATGTCTACAAACATGCCGCCAGAAACCTTGACATAGCTCAACGGAGGCGGCGCAGGATCGCGGCTAATGATATGCAAGCGGTGCGGTGTGCCCATTTCGCCCCGCTCTATTGCCGTGCGTACCCTGCGGAAATTAGGGTCAAAGCGGCGGTTAAAACCGATCTGCATTTTCACACCGGCTTTGTCCACAGCTTCTAACGCCGCATCAATTTTGGAAAGGCTAAGATCAATCGGCTTTTCGCAGAAAATCTGCTTACCTGCCTTCGCCGACTCGATGATAATTTCAGTATGTGTGTCGGTGGCTGAGCAAATCACCACAACATCTACATTCGGCTTCGCCAGCAGTTCGCGGTAATCAGCCGTAGTGAAGGGAATATTTAGCCGCGCAGCAGTTTCCTCTGCGGCGGAAATCTGAACGTCCGCGATACCAACCACCTGTGTTTGCGGAATTCGATAACATAAATTTTCGGCATGTAAGCGGCCAATACGTCCGGCGCCGATGATTGCAACATTGAGCATGAGCGTAATTCCTTCTTGTGTGAGTGGTTACAATTTATCCAGCGTGTGGCAGTATCCACACGCGCGTCTTTTGGGGAAGAGTTTCCCGTGAGATTGTCACTTCGCTTACGCACGGGAAATCAATATCCGCATCCTCAAAGTAGCGCATAAATGTGTCAATCCAGTACGTATTACGCGGCTTGTAACGTAGGGTGCGGAAGTGCATAGGCACAATGATCTTGGGCGAAACGTGGTTAATTAAAGTCATCAGGTCATCCAGTTCAATGGTCGGATGCCCGCCAGCTAACGCCAGCAATACGTCTATGCCTTCAAAAAACTTCAGTTGTTCAGGGCTAAGCGCGTTCCCCATATCGCCCATATGGCCAATATGCACGCCGTCTATTTCAAAGCGATACATGCCATTCTGATCGGGATCGTGTTCACGATGGTTCAGTGCTTCCATCGCCTCAATCGCGCGAATTGGAATGCCGTGCTCAACGATCTGCCCCTTGGTCTGTGCTAGGGCTAGCGCATTGATGACAGTTGGTTTGCCGGGAATAAGATCTGCACGGCAGTGGAAGGAATCGTTATTTGAGGAAATGATCACCAGATCAGCCTCATCTGAAAATGGCGCATAGCCTGCGGTTTGCGGCGTGTAGGGGTCAGTTACAATCCGCGTGCCATCGTCTGCTGTGATCAGAAAGCTTGCGTGTCCATACCAGATCAATTTCACGATAGCCCTACCCCACGTTTGGAAGAATTTCGTTGACCACCATATCCAGCACCTCTGGATCGGGCAGTCCTAAAATATCAATCATAAAATAATCGCAACCAGCATCAACAAAGGCATTCATTTGCTCAACAATGTGCGCCGGTGTGCCAACAAAAGCATTATCGCGATGCCACTCACTGCCGCCGCGCGCTTCTGCTTCAGCCTCAGTGTGACCAACAGCCACGCGGCCAAACCACGTCTTACGAATAGACGCCCAATCCCGTCCGATGGTTTCGCAATGCGCCTTGAGAACAGCTGTCTTTTCGTTAAAACGTTCCAATGTCGAATCTGAAATATTCCACATATCGGCGTATTTCGCCGCTAGCAGCATCGTCTTGGCGCCGCCCCCGCCCACCACAATGGGGATCATCGGGTCTGGCTTGGGCTGGCAGTAGGCATTATAGACCGCATAATGCTTGCCTTCATACGTCACGGGATCAGCTTCAGTCCACATCCGTTTGAAAATTTCCAGCGTATCTTCAAGCTGTTCAAGACGGATGCCCGCTCGCGGGTATGGGTAGTTATAAGCTCGGTATTCGTCCTCTTTCCACCCCGCGCCAATGCCCATGATAAACCGCCCGCCGCTCAACGAATGCAGCGTGGCCGCCATTTTCGCGGTCAGCGCAGGGTTACGGTAGCTTTGTCCTAAAACCATAGGCGCAATTTCAAGCGTGGGGAAGTAAGCCGCCAGATAAGACATGACCACCCATACTTCATGAGTAGGCCGTAAATTCCAGAAAAAATGATCGGTCATCCATAAACTACGAATGTGATCGCCCAGCTTCGGCATACTTTCGACCAGATCGCCAACAAAGCGTTCCGGCTCTCCAGATGGGGGGCCAAATACCAACGCTAGTCCGAAATCTACGCTCACTATTGGCTCCTAAGCATAACATCACACAATTTTGTTTTGCTTACATTGTTTTGAATGAAACAATTTTGCAGGATTATAACCTTCAGGAATTCGCATCTCAATTTGATGAGCCGGTTTATGCAGGTGGCGCTTTAGCCGCCGTTTTCATAGCTTTCCTGCGCCGGGTTTGCACCCAATCACGCCCCAACCAGCCAATGCCGAGCAGCACCAACCCTACGCCAACAAAGATGACACTTTGGGTGCGTGCGGATTCAATCTGGCGCAATTCCTCGCCTGAGGCAATCAACCCCTGTGCTTCTGAAACTGATTGTGGGTCAACCAACTCATTCTGTGACTGAATCTGAAACGCCCGATTCTGCTCCATTTGATGGCTGAGGGTAAAATAGCGAACAACCCCAAAGACCAGCAGTAATATTCCAACGATTATCAGCGTCAAAAATAAAGAGCGAAACCATTCCTGATCAATTAACTTTTGCATCAAGGCACCATTCAGCAGCGCGTGCGTAGTTTAATAGACGGGTGGATTTTACCCGACAGCAGCAGTTTCCCCTATATCCCGTAAATATTTCCTGCTAACATAATTTTCCACTCCATTCTATAAAGAAGCGATAACTAAGGTAAGTTTGTGACTCTCAAGCGTAACGACATTCGTAACATCGCCATCATTGCGCACGTCGATCATGGAAAAACGACGCTGGTTGACGGCATGCTGAAACAGACAAAAGTTTTCCGTAATGCTGATGCTGCCGGCGAGCGTATTCTCGACTCGAACGATCTTGAGCGCGAGCGCGGCATCACCATTTTGGCTAAAAACACGGCTGTCCATTATAAGGACATCAAGATCAACATTGTAGACACGCCCGGCCACGCTGATTTTGGCGGAGAAGTTGAGCGCGTACTCAACATGGTGGATGGCGCGCTGCTTCTGGTTGATGCTGTCGAAGGCCCGATGCCGCAAACCCGATTTGTGCTGCGCAAAGCGCTGTCACTCGGTCTGCGCGTCATTGTCGTGATCAACAAAATTGACCGGAAAAATGCGCGGCCTGAAGAGGCACTCAATGAAACATTCGACCTGTTTATTGAGCTAGGCGCTAGCGATGAGCAAGCCGAATTCCCGGTTGTGTACACCATCGGCATGGAAGGCCGTGCCGGGTACGAATATAACCAGATCGGCTCAGATTTAGCCCCATTATTCGAAACTATCGTCAAAGAGGTGCCGCCGCCTACCATTGCTGAAAATGAGGCTATGGCGCTGCTGGTAACGACCATTGAATACGATAAGTACAAGGGGCAAATTGGCATTGGCCGCCTGCATAGCGGTGTAATGCGTCGCGGCATGTCTGCCCTGCGTATTACGCCTACAGGCGAGCAGAACACCAGTAAGATTGACTATCTATTCACATTTTCCAACCTGTCCAAAAAGGAAGTGGATGAAGTTCACGCGGGCGACATCCTCGCTTTTGGCGGTTTCGAAGATATCGGCATTAGCGATACCATCACTGATCCGGCAGCGCCAGTTACCCTGCCCCCGATCAC
Source organism: Chloroflexi bacterium OLB15 (assembly GCA_001567085.1). Classification (GTDB taxonomy): domain Bacteria; phylum Chloroflexota; class Anaerolineae; order Aggregatilineales; family Phototrophicaceae; genus Flexifilum. The sequence goes on along the minus strand of LMZS01000059.1, from coordinate 10,046 downwards.
AGTTGAGCAGCCAACGGTTCGTATGACCTTTGGCGTGAACACGTCGCCGCTGGCAGGCCGTGAAGGCAAAACCGGATGGGGTACCTCCCGCCGGCTGCGTGAGCGCCTCTACAATGAAACCCGCAGTAATCTTGCGCTTCGCGTTGAAGACGGCGAATCACCAGAAAAATTCATCGTCAGCGGGCGCGGTGAATTGCATCTTGGCATCCTGATTGAAACCATGCGCCGTGAGGGGTACGAGTTCGAGATTAGCAAACCGGAAGTGATTTTCCGTCGCGATCCCGAAACTGATGAACTGCTGGAGCCGGTTGAAGAAGTGCATGTTGAAGTGACCGATAATCTGGTGGGCACTGTCGTTGAAATGCTGGGCGTGCGCCGGGGGCGCATGATTGATATGAGCAGCGAAAACGGCATGACCTTTATGCGCTTTCTTGTGCCCACGCGCGGTTTGCTCGGTTTCCGCTCCAAGTTCCTGACGGCAACCAGTGGCAACGGTCAACTCCACTCGATTTTCTATGGTTACGAGCCGATGGCCGGCCCTGTACCGCGCCGCCAGTTCGGCAGCCTGATCGCTTATGAAGCCGGCGCAGCCACAACTTACGCCATGCTTGATGTACAGCAGCGCGGCACCTACTTCATCGCGCCGGGCGACGAAGTGTATGAAGGTATGGTAGTCGGTGAGCATATTCGCCCTGAAGACCTTGCTGTAAATCTGTGTCGCACCAAGCAGCTTTCGGCGGTGCATACCAAGACATACTTTGAAGAAGAGCGTATGCGCGGCGTGCGTAACATGAGTCTGGATGATTATCTGGAATTTATCGCCGACGATGAGCTTCTGGAAGTGACACCGGTAAGCCTGCGCCCGCGCAAGAAAACGCTGAATAATGAATTGCGTATGCGTGAAGTGAAGCGCCGCGAGAAAATGATGGCTGAGCAGTAGGCATAAAAACGCGATCTCGATGAGGTCGCGTTTTTGTTTGTACCCCACTTGCCTAGAAATAATGATTGGCTGTATAACCGAGATCAGGTTAAACATTGTATAGGGTTCTGCTCATGCCAGCCAATAACTATCATTTCATCACCCATTGGCGCATCAAAGCCAATCTCCGCGAAGTTGTAGACGTGCTGGGGAATGCCGAAGATCTGCCCCGCTGGTGGCCAAGCGTGTATCTGGAAGTGAAGCAGCTTACGCCGGGCGATGAGGCAGGCATAGGCAGGCGAGTTTCACTGTACACCAAAGGCTGGCTGCCCTATACCCTGCGCTGGTCTTTTACAGTCACCGATGTGCGTGATGATGGATTCACGCTAACCGCTGATGGCGATTTCGTTGGGCGTGGAATCTGGACATTTGTCCAAGATGGCGATTACACCGAAGCTATCTACGATTGGAAGATTGAAGCAACAAAACCAATCCTTCGCGATTATTCATGGATCATGAAGCCGATTTTCGGCATGAATCATAAATGGGCGATGGCGCGCGGCCAAGAAAGCCTAATCATCGAGCTGATGCGCCGCAAAGCCACGACTGACGATGAGAAACGCAATATCCCTACCCCGCCGCCTGCTACCCCTAACGCGCCGGGAAAGTGGATGCTGGCGGTTTTAGGATTTTCGCGTTAACAAATGGTTCGCAAAATCGTAACGCGGGCAAAACAGGATAGCGATCTTCCGGCAGGCTTAGTACAACACGCACTCAATACGTTTTATGATGCACTAGAGATCAAGGGTTTGGCGTTCAACGAGTAATAAAAAACGAGCAAGCTCTACGCGCATGCTCGTTTCATGCTCCATACGGGAATCGAACCCGTGTTTTGGCCTTGAGAGGGCCACGTCCTAGACCGCTAGACGAATGGAGCGATTGGTAACACTATAGTGGTTTCCTCTCCCCATTTCAAGAGAGAATTGCGCCCAGAGGGATTCGAACCCCCGACCGTTGGTTCCGAAGACCAATGCTCTATCCACTGAGCTATGGGCGCGATGTAACCATTGTAGCGAAGTTCAGTATCCGGTCAACCGGCACAATTGCTCATTCTCGATAGCGTTCTTTCAACGTCTGGCGAATTTCACGGTCGCTATCCCGCCTGGCAATATCAGCCCGCTTATCATACAGTTTCTTGCCGCGTGCCAGCGCAATTTCTACTTTGGCTTTCCCGCGCACCAGATAAAGCGCGGTAGGTACGCAGGTATAGCCACGTTCACGAATACGTGACGTGATCTGCCGAATTTCTTTGCGGTGCAGCAGCAGCTTGCGCGGCCGGTCAGGATCAATGCGACCATAAATGCCAGACTGCTCATAAGGCGAAATATGCATGCCGATTAGCCATAATTCGCCATCACGTTCTTCGATAAACCCATCCTGAAAATTGACGCGGTTCAACCGTATAGACTTGATTTCAGGGCCTGTAAGCACCAACCCCGCCTCAAACGTTTCTTCGAGGGAATAATTAAATGTCGCTTTGCGATTTCGCGCGACGATTTTCCTGCCGCTTTCACTCATATTATGCGCTTTCAGATGCCAGCACTTCATTTAGCTGGCGTATTGCTTCGCCTAATTCCACATCCCGGCCTTCAGCATCTGGCTGCATCTCAGTATTCGGCGCCAGCCCCGCCTGCTCTAAAGCCTGATGCGCTGGCGTGAACCATTCAGATGAAGTTACATGCAGCGATGAGCCGTCAGAAAGCGGGAAAATTTGCTGTACGGTGCCCTTACCGTAGGTGCGCTGTCCGATGATATTCGCGCGACCGCTGTCCTGAAGCGCCCCGGCAACCAGTTCAGCGCCGCTGGCCGTCCCATGATTTACCAGCACAATTAGCGGTAAATCTATAGCCACACCTCCAGATGATGCAGGAAAAGCATTTTCCCCCTGGGCATTACGCTGGTAAACGATCACCCCGCTATCAATAAATTCATCGGCAACCGTGATCGATTCTTGCAGCAGCCCCCCGGCATTATTGCGCATGTCCAGCACCAATGCTTCAACGCCCTCCGCTCGCAACCCTTCAACAGCAGCCCGCACTTCATCAGGGGTACGCCCGGTAAAACGCATCACCTGTAAGTAACCGATACGCGGGTCATCGGCAAGCACCCGCCAGACGACGGATGGCACGTTAATCACGGCAAACGCTACAAACACCGCCTGTTCCTGCCCATCGGCTTTACGAACAGTCAGCTCAACGCCATTTCCCTCGCGCACTTCACCACGCAGCATCTGATCCAGCACGTCCGCTTGAACAGAAATGTCAACAGGCGTGCCATTCACCGCAAGCAAAATATCGCCATCTTCAATGCCTGATGCTAACGCCGGGCTTTCATCAAATGGGAAAAGCACCAGTTCACCCGCCTCAGAGCGCACGATTTGAACGCCAATACCGCCATAAGTCCCAGCAAGCACATCCGATTCGCTCGCCGCTACTGGCGGGTCAATAAAGAAGGTGTAGGGATCGTTCAGCGTAGTCAACATACCGCGTATTGCGCCATACTCCCGCTGGGCATAATCAGGCTGCGCGCGCACAAAATGCGCATCTAATAGCTGCTGCACCTCATCAAGAAGCTGGTAGCCGTCGCCTTCAGCCGCCGCTACCCGTGATGGCGATCCAAGCGCATCACGCAAGAAAAACCCTGCTGAAAATACTGCTGCTAATACCAGCCCGGCAACCACTCCGGTTACCAAAGACCGCACAATTATTCGTGAACGCGAATTCATTAGAAAAGCTCTATTCTGCTCACTTTACCATCGGAGAAAGATAATCAGGTTACGATATATTCTAGCACCGCGCTCTTACCTGTGGAATGGGATCCGCCAATGTCTGTAAATAGCAAGCCGCTTGTCCTTGTTGCTGATGACGATACCACCACGATTTTCATGCTTCGTCATATTCTTGAGCGCGAGGGCTACCGAGTAGAGCATGTAGCAAACGGGCTTGATGCGGTGCAGGCCGCAACCACGCTGCTGCCTGACCTGATCCTTCTCGATATCTTGATGCCGGGAATTGATGGTTTCGATGTAGTGCGAAAACTACGCGAAATGTCAGTTACCGCCAATATTCCTACCATCATGATGACCGCGAACGCGCGCGAACCAGCCGATGTAGAGCGTGGGCTAAAGTTAGGCGCAGACGACTATATTTATAAACCTTTCGCCCCTCAGGAATTGCTGGCGCGCGCTCATATCAAGATACGCTCACGCCAGCTTGAGGAGAAACTTCAGCAGCGCACACGCGAACTGGAAGTCATTGTCGGAGCGAGCGAGTTACTCAACCAGCATCTCGATAAAAGTGAATTGCTGGAGCTTTCCCCTAGCCTGCTTCTCGATCTTCTGCCGGGCGAGGTTGTAGCCATAACTCTGGATGTTCATACCTCAACAGATCGCTCAAGGCTGATGACTCGCAATATCAGTCTGACAGATTCCGAAAAAGATGCCCTTATCATCGGGCTTCAGCAAATTCCGATTGAGCAAGGTATCCTGGTGTGGGATGTCCAAAGCCCGATCCGCATTGGCGATTTTCCAAACGGTATTGTCGCAGAGCTGGATCATGGCGGAAATATCATCGGCAGGGTAGCCATCTTTGGGATGCACACCACCTATGAACCCAATCAGTCGCGGCTATTCGGCGGCATTATCCGCCAAATCGCGCTGGCGCTGCATAATGCACACCTCTATGAAGTTGAATTGAATTACGCCAACCAGTTAGAAACGATGGTCGCCGAGCGAACTGCAAAATTGGAATCGGCTCAAAAGATGTTGTTACGCAGCGAAAAACTAGCCTCAATAGGACATCTTGCGGCAAGTATCGCTCATGAAATCAATAACCCCTTGATGCCGATTCGCACGCTGCTTGAAGGTATCGTTGAAGAGCTTGAAGAGCGCCATATTGACTATGATCGAATGTCCGTCGAGATCATTCAATCCAGCATTGAGCGCATCCGCAAGATCGTGTCGCGCCTGCTTGAATTCTCACGCGATACCGATACGATGGCGCTTTTCAATCTGAATGATGTGCTAGAAACTGTAGTCTCGCTTAACCGCAAATTTTTTCAGCATGAATACATTCAGATCAATACAGATTTCCAGCCGCTGCCAGAGATCTTTGGCAGCAAAGATCAGCTTGAACAGGTGTTGATGAATATTGCGCTAAATGCGCAGGCAGCCATGCCTTCAGGCGGGGCGCTAGCTGTAAAAACTTATACTGAAGGTCATTTTGTGGTTGCCGAAATCGCTGATACCGGCATCGGTATTGCGCCAGACGACATGAACAAAATTTTCGACCCCTTCTTCTCGACCAAACCAAACGGCACCGGGTTAGGGCTGTTTGTCAGTCACGGCATTATCGAAGCGCACAATGGCACTATTGACGTGAAAAGCACCGTGAATCAAGGAACAACTTTCACCGTAAAACTTCCTTATCAGACAACATAAAACCAGTCAGTGACTGGTTTTATGTTGTGATTGTGACACTCTTTTGGGTTGCCAGCTTATAGTGAAATCCACGTAGACTGGAATTCTTCTTCCGTCAGGTTTCCGCTTGCATAGTTCTCCGCGATTGGGCGTTCAACGACGATCAACCGCAGCGTCTGGCGTGGGTTGGCACAGCTTAATACTTCAACGCCTACAACCGTAAAACGCACATCCTGGCTGGCTGCGCTGCTTGCAACCACACCCATCGCTGGCGCTAGCACTTCACGTAATTCAGGCCCTTCTTCCGCGCAGATCGAAACTATCAATGCGTTCCCCAGGTTTGTAACCAGGCCGGTAATGGCGTAATTCGAAAATCCTGCGCTGGTTAACGACTGTTCTAGCCCTTGTAAACCTGAGACTTCGCCGCCAGTTTCCTGACCGGGCGCAGCAGTTGGCGCAGGTTCAGTCACCTCTGTGCTGCCCGTTTCGACCGTGCTTTCCGCAAGCGTGGCTTCAACAACAAATGATTCAGAAGTCGGGGTCGCCTCATTACTGGTAGCAACTTCTGTTTCCGCTTCGGCAGTCGGCGTCACGTCTGTACCAGACGAAACTTCAGTTGTAGCGTCTGGCGCAGATGTCGCTTCGGCTCCAGCATCCTCGACAGTCGCCGCAGCGGGGGGTGTTTCCGTTTCTTCGCTTCCGGTTTCGCCGGATGTGCCGGATTCAGTAGTTGGAAGCAGTGCTATCTCAGTCCCCGGATCACCTGCTTCCATGGTCGCTTCACCCTCAAGCGTAGGGATCACCGCAACTTCAGTTCCAAGCGCCTCACCCGGTTCCGTAGTAGCTTCGTCACTAACCTCTGCCGTTCCAGCAGATTCTGTTGGCATTACGCCTAATTCACCGGCTGCCCCTGTTTCAGTTGTAGGTGCCGGCACAGTCTCAGTTTCAGCGCCAGTGGTTCCGGTTTCTACAGCTTGCTCAGTAGCAACCTCTTCGCCAATCTCTGTTGTTTCAGTGGCTCCCGCATCAGGCGTAACAGTATCCCCTGCCTGCTCACCAGAATTTGCATCCAGGGGCGTTACTTCGAGAATGGCGGTTGTGCCTACCGGTGTTGCCTGAACATTACCGCTAGTCTCTACCGAAAGTGTCGCAAGCTGTCCAGTTGTACCAGTATCAGCCGTCGGCTGCGCGCCCTGATCAGGCGTTGCGACTGTTCCATCAGTCTGCGCGGTCTGCACAGCAGTGGCAGCATCCAGCGGTGTGACCTGAAGCACAACCGTATTTTCGCTAGCCACTGTTGGCTGCACATCTTGCGTTACAAGTGCGCCGTCGGGCAGCGCGGTTTCTAAGCCTGCTTCTTCGGTTTCACCTGCTGATAAAGGCGAAACTTCCAGTGTCACCTGCGCGCCTGTGGTTTCATCAACGCCAGATGGTGCAGTCGCGGTAGCAAGGCCAGCAGTTGTAACACTTGGTTCGCCCGGACGCAGCAGCAGCAGAATCACCAGAATCAGCGCAATGGCAGCAACCAATGCGATCCATATTGGCAAATTGCTGCGCTTTTCTCTTTTTACTCGCATGTTTGGGGGTTCAGGAATCGCTGTTGCTGGAGGTGGAAGAAATTCTGGCTCTTCGTCCAAATCCAGAACCTGCTCATCCGGAACGTCTGGAAGTTCGGTTGGCAGTGGCGGGGCATTCCCCTCAGCCAGCGCGGCAGCAGTTTCCGCCTCTGCAAGCTGTGGGTACTGCTCTTGCAGGCTCTGAAGTAATTCGGCCGCTTCGGGGTAATCGGGATCCAGTTGTAAAACGGTTTTCAGAGCGCGTTGTGCTTCAGCCGGATCATCTACGGCATAGGCGTAAATCCACCAGGCATCAGGATTGCGCGGATCAGTTACCAGAAGGGCATCAAGAATTGATCGTGCCTCCTCAGGTTGGCCGGCCTCAACCAGCTCGTAGGCGCGCTTTAACGCATCCGAATTCGAATCACTCATGCAGGCTTCCCCCGATTGGTGAATTGCGGCTCAATATGCACCAAATTCAAATTCAGTTTACATCAGGTTAGAGGAGGCGTGCAAAAAGAAAACCCGCATGAATTATCATGCGGGTTTCGCTGTGTCCCGGAGAGGACTCGAACCTCCACGCCTTGCGGCATACACCCCTCAAGCGTACGCGTCTGCCAGTTCCGCCACCGGGACTCACGGTGAGGTATTATACGCTGCACAAGTACGATGTCAATCCTTTTGACGCGGCGATCTGTTCGCTAAGATACATACTTATTTGCAGGGGCAGCGCAATCAATTCGACAGGGATACAACATGCATATTGCATTAGATGCGATGGGCAGTGACGATTTTCCAAAACCGGATGTTGAAGGTGCGGTGCTAGCTGCCCGCGAATACGGTGACGCCATCATCCTGGTAGGTGATGAAACGCTTATCAACGCAGAACTTAAAAAGTACGATACAGCCAACTTGAAATTGTCGGTGGTTCACGCCCCGCAGGCTGTAAGCATGGAGGATAAGCCGGCAACAGTAGGCAAAGAAAAACCCGAATCCTCAATGGCTATCGGTATGACTTTAGTGAAGTCTGGTCAGGCTGACGCTTTTGTGACTGCTGGAAATACAGGCGCGGCACTTGCCATCGCCACGCTTTATACGCTTAAGCGCATTGAAGGGGTAAAGCGCCCGGCGCTTAGCGCCATCATTCCCAGCATTGGCAGCGGCGTCACACTGTTGGATGTTGGCGCAAATGCAGACTCAAAAGCCGACTGGTTGTTACAGTTTGCTATCATGGGGCGCATCTTTTCAAAGAATGCGCTGGGCATCCAAAACCCGCGCGTCGGCTTGCTTTCCAATGGCGAGGAAGAAGGCAAAGGCAACGAGCTGATCCGTGAAGCTGCGACATTGCTAAAAAGCGCTAATTTGAATTTCGTCGGCAATGTTGAGCCTAAAGATCTGCTAAAAGATCAGGTTGATGTTGTGGTAGCAGATGGATTTGTGGGCAACATTCTGATCAAATCGTTAGAAGCTGCAACCAGCATGTTGACATCGCAGATACGCAAAGAATTAATGCACGATCTGCCGTCCAAAATTGGGGGGTTATTATCCAAACCAGCTTTTGAGCGGGTTCGCAAACAAATTGATCCCTTTGAAATTGGCGCGCGCCACTTTTGGGGGTTGATGGGGTTGTAATCATCGGGCATGGTCGTTCCAACGCCAACGCTATTAAAAATGCAATTCGCCAGGCCAGGCAAGCTGTTTCTGGCAACCTGATTGAGGCTATTCGTCAGGGCATTTCGCAGTAATCATTTTGAATTTCTGCGTTCGCACGTTTTAGAAGGGAGGTATGCAGCGCCTTCGCTGCCTAATATCTATGGATTTACTCAGAAACGGACGCCCACGCGTAGTCATCACCGGAATGGGTGCGGTCACGGCATTGGGCAATGTGAAGTCCCTCTGGGAAGGTTTGAAAGCCGGCAAGTCGGGAATCCGGAATATTGAGACGATTCCCAGCGAACATATCATTATCAAATATGGCGGCGAAGTCCGCGATTTTGATCCCAGTGAATACATTGAGCACAAAGAAGCCCGACGTATGGGGCGCTCAACCCAGTTTGCAGTTGCCGCCGCCGCCGAAGCCCTCAAAGATGCCGGGCTTACCGCTGAGATGATCGAATCGGAAGGCGAGCGTTCAGGCACGGTAATCGGCACGGCGCTTGGCCCGCACGAAATGGCCGAGCACGCCACCTTTAAATACAAAACATCCGGTTTTCGTCGCCCCAATCCGCTTGGGTTAATTCAATCCTTGCCAAACATGCCGTCTCACCACGTCAGCCGCTTTTTCCGCACGCTTGGCCCGCTCAATTCCCCAGCCAATGCATGCGCGTCAGGCACGCAGTCGGTGGGAGAAGGCGCTGAACTGATCCGCAATGGACGCGCCGACCTGATCATTTCTGGTGGCGTTGAAGCCATCTTCCAGGATTACACCCTGGCTGGCTTTGAGGCGATGGATGCTCTGGTCAAAGGTTTTGAAGACGACCCCGGGAAAGCCAGTATGCCGTTTGACAAGAACCGCTCTGGATTCGTGCTTTCAGAAGGCGGCGCCATCTTTGTGCTGGAAAGCATGAGTCACGCGCTCAAGCGCGGCGCACGTATTTACGCTGAAGTGCTCGGCCATGCTTCATCATCTGACGCTTATCACGTTGCCGCCCTTGACCCGGAAGGTCGTGGCGCGCATCGCTCAATGAAATGGGCAGTAGAAGACGCGCATATCAATCTTGATGAGATCGGTTACATCAATGCGCATGGCTCGTCCACACCGCAGAATGACGCTATGGAAACGCTGGCGATCAAGAAACTGTTCGGCGAAAACGCCTACAACATTCCGATTAGCTCAACGAAATCCATGCTCGGCCACGCACTGGGTGGCTCTGGCGCAATTGAACTGGTCGCCTGTGTAATGTCTTTGATTGATCAGGTGCTGCATCCAACCATTAACTACGTCACCCCCGATCCCGACTGCGACCTTGATTATGTGCCAAACATTGCGCGACAGGTGAAAAATCTCAAGTACGTCCTGTCAAACAGTTTCGGTCTGGGCGGTCAGAATGCTTCTATCGTGGTAGGCACGGTTTAATCTTAGCTGTCCAATTTT
>LMZS01000058.1 GCA_001567085.1 Chloroflexi bacterium OLB15 | reverse complement strand
CCCACCAATACACCGACGAACGCGCCGACGGCGACAGAAACACCGCTTCCGTCAGATACGCCCGTGCCTTCAGCTACCGTTGCGCCTAGCGATACCCCGGTACCGACGGCCACCTTTACGCCCACCGCCACCGAAACTCCCAGCCCAACTGCGACGCCATCGCCGACGGCAAACCTGCCGCCGCGCTTCACCCCTGCTAACGCCACGCCCACGAAAGGGGCCTAACGCTTATGTCCGGTTTTTACGCCACTATTGCCCGTTATTACGATTCCGAGCATTACGACAAGGAAGAAGACCTGCCGCTGTATGGCGAATTAGCCGATGATGCCGATGGCCGGGTGTTGATCATCGGCAGCGGCACCGGTCGGCTGGCGCTGTATCTGGCTGGCGCCGGGCATCACGTACACGGCATCGAAATTGAAGGCGCGATGCTGGATCGCGCGCGCGCCAAGCGTGACGCCCGCCATTTACAGGAACGGTTGCAATTTCATCTGGGCGATGCGCTGACCTACAGGCTGGATGAAAAATTCGACCTGGCGATCATCCCTTACAACACCTTCATGCATTTTCTGGATCAGGCTGTCCAGTTAAAGCTGCTCAAACGCCTGCGCGAATGGCTGAATGAGGGGGCGCGGCTGGTGATTGACCTGCCCAATGCCGGGGATGCTTTCGGCTCGCAGGATACCGACTCGGTGATCCTTGAGCGCACCTTTCTGGAAGCGGAAACCGGCCATCTGGTGATGCAGCAGTCCGTCAGCCACCTTGACCGCACCGAACAGTTGATGGAAGTGACCTGGTTTTATGACGAAATTACCGACGATGGCACGCTCAAACGCACCATCGTGCCGGTAACTGTGCGCTATTTCTTCGCGGCTGAAATCACGCTGCTTTTGGGGGCAGCAGGCTTTGAAGTTGAAGATATCTATGGCGATTTTGACGGATCGCCGTTTGAAGATGGCTGCCCGCGCATGATTGTAGTAGCGAGATAATCAATGCCATTTTCTCAAGAGAGGTGAAGGCATATGAAGCGCCTGTTCCTTCTCATATCAATCTTATTCGCTGCGCTGCTCGCCGCCTGCGATACCAGCCCATCGGCTACCGCTGAACCCACCTATGCGCTGTCTGCGCCTACGCTGGAAGCCAGCCCTGTCTTTTACCCGCGCGCGCCTACCAGCGATCCATCTGAATTTCAGGCGGCAGGGCAAAACGATCCCACCGCCGCAGCCGTCGCCAGCGGCGGCGAACTTCCCCCGCTGCCCGTAGGCACAAGCGCGCTAGGCGATCCGCGCCAGCAGGTGGTGATCACTGCTGGCGATGGCACGCTGCTACACGCTTCGCTCTACCTGCCGCCGAGCGGCGAACCTGCCTATCCGGTGCTGCTGCTGGCTGATTCTACCGATGCGTGGGGCAGTTTCCCCTTGCAACTGCTGGATGAAGGGCTGGCTGTGCTTTCGCTGGAACTGCGCCCGAACGCGCCGCTGGGCGACGTGCTGGCAGCTTTCAACGCGCTGTTGGGGCTGACCAATATTGATGTTGCTTCAATCGGCATGGTCGGCGCGGGGGCTGGCGCTGATCTGGCATTAGCCGCCTGTGGCGCAGATATCCCCTGCCACGCATTGGCGCTAATTTCCCCGCAAACCGCCAGCGAACAAGGGATGTTCGCCTATAACCCGCGCCCGCTGTTCATGGCTGCCGCCAGCGACGACGCGGCTGGTACTGCGGCGATCAACGCCTTACGCGCGGTGGCGCGGGGGACGGTTGAACAGCCAACGGTTGCCGGCTCTGGGGTTGGCGCGCCGCTGGTCGCCAATGATATTGCGCTGGCAGATCGGCTGGCAGGCTGGCTGCGGGCGACGCTGTATAGCTAGTTTTACCCTTCATGCCAGCACATTTTGTATTCCCTGCCTTCGCCAGAATCAAATCGCCACTACCCAACGCTTAACATCGGCGGGCTTTTGCGCTATCATTCCGCAGTTTGCGTCTGAAATACAATACATCCCTTTCGGAGTTCGCGTTTTATGAATAATAACGCCAAGCGCGCGAGCATTATTCTGGGCGTGTTCATGGCGGTCGTCCTGATCGGCAGCACGTTTCTACAATTGCTCAATCCCAATTCAAGCACTGTCGCCACCGTCGCGCCTACTCAGCGCGTCGATCCTACCTTTCCAGCGCCGCTAGATACCGCCGGGATTACGTATGATGAAATGTACCTGCATCCATCCGGCATATTCGCGGTAGCTCAGCCCACCGGCTATGCGGCGTCGCAGCCTTCCAGCCAGCCGAATATCGCCCAGATCAACATGGTCAATAATGAGGCGCTGAGCGTGATTGATGCCTTCGTGCAAAACCCTGGCACGCCGGTCACCGCTGATGATCTGGATGGCTACTTCACCGAAGAAGTCCTCGATCAGTCCTGGTCAAACTTCCAGAACTGGTCGGAAAGCACCCGCCGCCGTAATGGCGACACGCTGGTGATTGACTTTACGGTGCGCTTCTCGAATCAGGATTACGTCGCCCGGCAGATCGCCAGCACCGATGGGGAATGGATTTACGTGACCCGCGTGCTTGCGCCCAGCAACGCCACCAACTTCCTGATCACGGTGCTGGAAAACGTGAATAATTCGATGACCCCGTTCAAGCAGTTTGCGGGGCAGCCATTCAACTGGGAAATCTATCTCGATCCGGCGACCAATATCGCCATTCGTCATCCTGCCGAGTGGCTGGTAACCAACAGCGCGCCGGGCAGCCCCGCCAGTATTGCCGGCTCCAACGGTGAAAACTTGCGCGTGGAAACCCAGACGGGCAACATTCTGAACGACGAAGCCGCTGAAAACTGGGTGCTTTCAAGCCGCCCCAACGCCACCATTTTGAGCGTGGTTCAGAGTGAATCGGGCACTTACACAGTTGCCTATGCCTACGCCACCGCCGACGGTGACCCGATGAGCGGTTTCGCAGCGTTGATGAACGGCGAAAACAACCAGCTCTACACCGCCAATCTGCGCTTTGCAGGCGAGAACATTGACCTGAACAGCTACGCGCCAACCGCCGCCGCGCCGGA
>LMZS01000057.1 GCA_001567085.1 Chloroflexi bacterium OLB15 | reverse complement strand
TGAAGATTCGGCGGCAGTGATTTCGGCGGCTTCAGGCGTTAGGCGTGCGCGTGATCATGATCACGGGGGATGGGCTGGCAACGCGCGCAGCATCGCGGGATCAGGTTGGTATTCACGGGGAAGCGTGTACAGCCGAAGCGCTGCAAGGTAATTTTGAGGCCGCTGCGCCGCTTTATGATGTTTTTGCGCGGGTGTACCCCGAAGACAAATTTAAGCTGGTGCAGGCGTTGCAACATGCGGGGCATGTGGTAGGGATGACCGGCGACGGAATCAACGACGCCCCGGCTATTCGGCAAGCTGAGGTAGGCGTGGCAGTGAGCAACGCCACCGATATTACGAAATCGGCGGCGGGGCTGGTGCTGACCACAGCGGGATTAGCAGGCTTGCTGGCGGCGGTTGAAGTTGGGCGCAGCGTATTCCAACGCATTTTTACCTATACGCTGAACAAGATCACCAAGACATTTCATCTTGGCCTGTTCCTGACGCTGGGGCTGATCTTGACCGGATCATTGTTTGTACAGCCAATCCACATTTTGCTGCTGGTATTGATTAATGATTTTGTTTCGATGTCGCTGACTACTGACAATGTGCGTCCATCGTCACAACCGGATCGCTGGCGGGCAGCGCCGCTTTTGGCGATTGGCCTGATCATGGCAATCGGCTGGCTATTTTTCAGCTTTGGCGTTTTCGCATTCGGGCGCGATGTTTTGTTATTGAGCACGGCGCAGCTTGAAACCCTGATGTTCCTGATGCTGGTGTGCGTGGCACAGGCGAATGTATATCTTGTGCGCGAGCGACAGCATTTCTGGCGTTCACGCCCCAGTAAATGGCTGCTGCTGGCTTCGGCATTCGGGTTTTGCCTGACGATCATTTTCGTGCTTCGGGGCGTGTTCATGATGCCGCTTGATGGCGTGATCATGCTGCAAATGTTCTGGGTGACGATTGCGTTTATGGTCGTGTTGGATTACCTGAAAGTAGGCGCTTTCCGGTTGTTCAGGATGCGGTGAATCTTCCTTGAAACTATGCAGTAGAAAAATACGCTCTGCCTTCAATATGGGCGGGGCGTATTCATTTTCGACCAAAAATCACGAATGCTGACGACTAAATATTCGTGAAAGATAATGCTTCCGGCGCAGAATTCACAAATGATTCACAGATAAAACTTACGTAAAGTGAGGGTTTTCCGGCGTATACTTCTTAAGTACACCACTATCTGGATATAACCCGCTTAAGAATTGTCGGATTGCCTGAGGGATAGGTAATGCTGATTGGCCGGTGTTCCCGTTTTCATCGTTGTAGCAAGGCTGGTTTATGCAATCACAGAAGACTGTTAAGGCTCCCGATAAACCAACGAGCGGCCATAAAGAACTAGCCACCACTGAGCAGGCTGTCCCCCAGTACGACTCGTTTAGCGCAATCCTCGCCGCGAAACGCGCCAATAATGGCAGTTCCGGAGATGGTGAAGCCACAAGCCCGCCGCCGCCAAGAACCAGCGGCATTTCCCCCCAGCATATCGCACGTTTGCAACGAACGATTGGTAACCAGGCAACAAACCGCCTGCTGCGTAAACAAGACGCGACCGCCGCAGCTGCCCCTGCGATACAACAATCCGCACCCACCGGCGCGATTCAGCGCGATCTATTCGGGCTTAAGAAGCGCAAGCAAAAGCGGGAACAAAAGAAAAAAACTGAATGGGATACCCGGCTAACCGGATATTCCGCTGCCAAACTGGCAGGCTGGCAGACCAGCGTTTATGCTGCTGTTGAAGCAGAAATGAAGAAACGGTCAATAGATGCTCTTAAAGCCTTAGAGACAGATGTGCGGGCGAAGGCATTAAGCGAGATACAAGACCCGCTGGATGAATCTATTCAGGATATTCAGGGCGACATTACCAGCTCTACTGACAAGGAGAAGAATCGCAAGGATCAATTCAGAATTGATCGACTGCAATATAACTTCAACCAGTCTACGGGGCAGGTGAACGCCGCGCTAAAAGCCAGCTTTGCCGGCCATGTGAACAGCGATGTGCAAAGCCTGATTTTGGATGTTACCGAAGTTCAGGAAGCGCTGGACAAGATTGAAGAGCTGGTCAAGACCAAGCTTGAAGAACTGATTACAGGACAGGATAAGAATACGCCTAAAAGCGAAAAGGACTTTGATAAGGAAGTCAAACGCTTAATGACGGGGCAAGTCACCACTGAAGCCAATACCAACACCTGGACGGTGATCAATACCTACCTGCAAGACCCGGCTAATAAGGATGCGATTGTTCAGAATTTCGCGACCAAGATCAAAACGCCGGTTACAGATATACACACGCAGGAAGGCACCAAAAAAGACGCCTGGAATAACAAACTTGAGGCGATTGAAACCCGCGTTCTTAGCAGCCGTCCGGGTGAGGACTGGCCGGGATATATCACCACCACCGTTACAACCAGCGTTGAGAAACAGCTAAAAGAAAATCTGCGAAGTGATGACCGCCGCCAGAAGCTGATGGCTAAATTGAAATTAGCTATTGATCATCAGGTGACGATCATTGAAGACCGCCTGAATACGCAGATGGGAACGGCGACAGACCCAATTGCAAAAGAACGCTTGCGGCTGGAAAAAGAGAAGATCAAAGAGCGCTTTGGTGATAAGGCCAAAGAACTGGTGGAGAAAAACGAGCCAGAATACCAGCGCACCATTGATGAGACAGTGGCCGCGCTGCTGGCGAAGAAGGCGGTTAAGAAAGACCTGGATGCTAAGGAGTTCGTGACTACTAAAGTTCGGGGCTTGCTTGATCCGAAGCGCGAAAATACCGCGAATTTCTCGAATGATGTTGAGAAGAAAATTAATAAGGAACTGAAAGCGCTTAAGCCGGCCATCCTGAAAGAATGGACGACTTCAGCCGAGCAAAAAATCAGCACCTACGTTACTGCCCACGAAACGCAGATCACCGACACCTTCAAAGCGAAGATGGGGATTAAAGATACCGGCGAAACCTATAATCGGGTTGAAACTGCTGGCCGGGGCGTGGTTAAAGATATGGATACCGGCGACCAGACCTCTAAAGGAACGGTTGATGAGGCATACCTGAAAGAGCTGTACAAATCGTCAGTTTTGACGCCTGTTACAGAATATCTGTCAAATAAATTTGGCAAGGAAGGCATGAGCTGGAAGGATTTCCGCTCAGAGAAAGCTAAAGAATTTCGCAAGCGCATGAAAGATGTTGCGCGCCAGCAAGCCTATAAGGAAATTGAGACGGAGAAGGATACCCACGCTAAAACGTCTTCAATGACCGATACTGGCAAGAATTACATCGGGCATCTGGCGAAGAACAAGGCCTATAAGTACGCTAAAGAATCGCTGAATGAACAGATGGGTATTCTGGCAGAAGAAGAAGCCAAGCTGGTAGTGCCAGAAGCCAACGTGCTGTTTGAACTGGATATGGCATGGCGGGATGCGGTGACGGTGGCGCGCGATTCCGGGAAGGGAAGCGGCGCGCAAACTACAGCAGGCAAGGCTGCGGCTAAGACGCGGGCAACCGCGCTCTTTGAAGAATACAAAGTCATCGCCAAAGACCGCAAGAATCAGCTCTTTGGTAAAGGGGGAACCGCGCCTCAATACGTTCAGAATGTGGCGCCAACCCCGCAGACACAAGATGAAATTGAACAAGACGTTGAAGGGAAGGTCACCAAAGATCGCGTCGCTAACCGGTCACTGACAAAAGCGATTGAGGCGGACAGCGTCACTCAAGGGTATAACAAAACTGCAAGTCTGATCAATTTCTTCCTGCCTACGCCGGGCGATGAGGTGAAATTTGATATTCAGATGCGTATCCCCGTTTACAGCGATGGCATCGTAAAAGCGTTTGTCATGTTCTACCTGATGGGGAAAGCCGGGCGCGAAGCAGTTGATGAGGTCAAGGTTGCGCTCTCGGTCGGTGTAGGCGGCGGGCTTTCGTTCTGGGGCGGCGAAGCGACCTTCAAGGTTGGGTACTTCATTGAAGCGCAGGCAGAAACCGCCAGCAAGATCGGTATGTTAATGTCTTATGGCACATACCGCCAGATGAGCAGCGCGGGGCCGATTGACTTGCTTCCCAGACTGGCGCATGCCCTGTGGGGTGGCGCTGGCATTAAGTACGATGAGAAAGACCAGCCGGGCGGCACTTCAAAAGCCGAGAACACCAGTAAAAACTTCGCTGAAATGTGGGCGGCGATGGTTGAAGAAACGGCCATGCAGCGGCATTTCCTGCCCAGCAAAATCAACCCCGATACAGACACACCGGGGAAGAATGAGGATGCTTACCGCGAAAAAGATGGGCGCCTCGCAGTTACAAAAATTCCTGTGGCGCCGGGCAAGACGGAAGGCCGTGAATATCTGGGTAAGGTTAGCCACGTTGCTGAAGCCAAGAAAAGCATTACTGTTGGCGATTTCTCATTTACTTACGACGAAACTGCTACCAATCCTAGTGGCTCGCAGGCGGTCAAAGCGGATCCCGCCGATCAAATCAGTAAGGGAACAGAGGTATACGCCAAGGATTGGACGGGCGTTGGCACTATTGAGCTGACGACCAAAGAAAGCTCGCCGGGGAAAAAGCATCAGGCGCTAGGCAAAGTTAAGGAAATTTCGCCGGCTGGCAAGCGGCTGCTGATAGATACAAAATCAGGCAATTATGTTGATGTTGGTATGTTGATAGAAGCGGCGGGCAATGTCAATTTTGGCGTTGGCAAAGCTGAAGGGGTTGCAACATACAAGCAGCTAAGCCGTTTCAGCAAAAAGGTCATTGACCGAATGACCCAGGACAAATTTGGCAAATACGATCCCAGCGGCCAAAAACTTAAAGACCTGGGGACGCAAAACAAAGTGCTGGGCGGCGCTGGTGGGGAACGGCGCTATATCGGTGAACTTGAAGGCAAGGCTGAGGTTGATTTGGGTGCTTTCAAAGCATCAATGGGTATCGGGCTTAAGCTCGTTTTCTCAGACCTTGATCGTTTTCATGTGACGGAATTTGAAGGCCAGGGCAGTTTTGGGCTGCCGAGTCAATTCCTGGACGAGGCGCCGAAGGAAGTGAATGAATGGGCCAGCAAAGTCGGCGGGCCGTTTTTGTCTGCGCTCAAGACTCTTATTGGGCGGGGGATGGAGGCGCGGAAGAATACGAAAGACCTCAGAGATGATACCGGCGATCCGGGCAAGGAAACCGGTGTTCTGCTAGACACTGCCTTCGATATTTCGGTTCCTACAGTTCACCTGATTGGCGATGGCGGAAATACCCTAAATGAGGGCAACCCCAACCTATACGATAAACTCATTGAATCGGGTGGTGATACTGATAAGAATGAAACGGTGAACGATACTGTCAGACAATGGTTCCCCGGTCAGGAAGAGGGTTCATCGAAAATTGGTAACGCTGTCAAGAAGTTTGCGATGAAGAATGAGTTGACCGTTACCGCCAAGTATGGCTGGGATCATGGCCGCAGCAAGTTCACTATTGATATTAAACAGACCAAAGGCGGCGAAGTTGATCTGGGTATATTCAAAGCCAAGGTTGAAAAGTCGAAGGAATTTATCAAGTTTGGTGCGGGTCAGGATGATCGCAAGTTCAAGATGCATACACATCAGCCGCCCACTGATCTGGATAAAGGCAAGAAAGTCTACTTTAAAGACGGAAAAATCACGCGCGATAAGAACCACACGGAACTCGCCGGTATTCTGGTCAAGGTAAACACTGATGGAACCGCAACCGTACGTTCATGGGCAGCGGTCGGTAATATTATGGGATATGCGCTCTAGCGCCTGA
Organism: Chloroflexi bacterium OLB15; assembly: GCA_001567085.1. GTDB lineage: Bacteria > Chloroflexota > Anaerolineae > Aggregatilineales > Phototrophicaceae > Flexifilum. The sequence goes on along the minus strand of LMZS01000057.1, from coordinate 3,453 downwards.
ACTAGAAACATGCCTGAATTGGCGGCAGGGATACGTATGGCTGATGAACAAAAGGCGACCTTTGAGCAAAGCGCCGAATTTCATACCTTCAGTGGTGGGGCGCTCAGGGTTGATCTGCGCCAACTGACCTTAACGGATGCGGATTTACGCTTAAGCGGCGAGGTTACGCCGGAGACTTTCATGGCGATTGGGCGCGAGATGGCGTTCAATCTGCTGCCTCAGGTGCGCAATCCGTATGACGCGGCGACTTTTCGCGAAGACATCAATATCGAAATTGAATTGAAGCTGCGCCCGGCTTTACTAAATGCATGGCGCGAACAGGGTTTGACCGAAATTGAAGACATGCTGCAAGAGCTATTTGCTAGCGACACCAATGCTTTCTATATGCAAAGCGAGTTGTGGCTGTTAACCAGCGCGGTGCAGACGTACATCGCGAATGTGGAGCAGCGGCTTTTCAGCAAAGCTGGATTTCAAACCCTGTGGGCGAAGGAATTGGAAACCGACCCCACGCCGCAGGAATTGATAGCGCAGTATCTGGATGATCAAGGCTGGAATTACGACTCGCCAGAAGATGGCGTTGTACAGGTACTCACAGGCACAGATGCCGGGCGCTGGGCACTTCTGATTGATGTGGATGACGAGCGCCAGTTGGTGCAGTGTTTATCGGTGCTGCTAGATGATGTGCCGGAAGCGCGGCGCTCGCAGGTTGCTGAATATCTGACGAACTTAAATTACAACCTCGCTTTTGGCAATTTTGAGATGGATGGAGAAGACGGGGATTTGCGCTTCCGCACCTCGATGCTGTATGGCAGCAGCCCGATCACTGCCGGAATGATCGCATCCCTGATTGAGCTAAATCTGGGGACGATGGGCGATTTTTTCGCTGAGATTCAGAAAGCGGCGTGGGGTTAGGGCTGAAACTGCGCCGCCCTAACGCTCTTCCGCTTGAGCTGCTGATCGCGCCTATCAGCCGCTGGCGAGTTTCTTCTAACGCTTTGCGCAAGCCATTATTCAGGTTGTAAATACGACTTGCCGGATGCCCGCATGTTTCGGCAGGGCATACGATGCGTTTATGGTTGCTTCTCGCCAACCGATATGATCACTCTGCCGAAGGTAAATCATCAACAACGGCGCGAAGGGTAACATCGCCCGTTGTGTGGCGAGATTTCAGGTAGACCGCACCCTGCCCGCCCATCAGCACCAGCGGATTTTCGCCGATCAACTCCGCCGGGCCGGCAACCTCAAAGCGGGCAATTCGCGCTTGATATGGCAGAACATTCCCATATTTATCAACGATTTGTACGGTGACACGCGCCATATCTGCGCCGTCAGCGTAAAGCGTTGCAGAGCTGGCCTTCAGCCGCAGCGTGTGAGGGACGTGATCTGCGGCAATCTTTTGTTCAGCGACCATTTCACCGTTGATGAAACCGCGCACCGTCAAATCGTCAAGCCCCGTACCCCAGGGATTATAAGAATCAGACCAGCCTATGATAAAGGGCGGATGGGGCAAGTGTGGAAACTGATCGGTATCCGGCTTGATACGCGCGTATGAGTGATCCCCGATCACGATTTCAACTTCGTCGCAATTGCTGAAGATCGTGAGCGGGTTGTTACCGCCGCCTGAACGATCACCCATCGTCCAGCTTGTTGCAGCATTGAGCACCACTTCATCTTTTGGCGATTTCTGACTGCGATAGAAATAGGCTGCCAGTTTGGGCAGGCGATCCATATCCATCACGCCGTGATAGCAGATGCGATCTCCCGATCCGAAGTCCTGATGGGTGTGATAGTCAAAGGCGCACCAGCCGATCGCGCCAGCCACATCAGGATGCCCCATTTGCAGATTGTGTTTATGAACGTGCTTGAAGGCATGTTCAAGCCGGCGTTCTTCGTTATCCCAGGTTTTGGTGGGGAACATGTGCCCGCCAAATTCGGTGATCAGATGCGGACGGACCAGAGGCGTTTGGATATCTTCGCTGAAGTCGTTCAGCGTGAATACATCTTCAAGAAAGTGGCTGTAAATGAAGTTGCGGATGCCGCCGGTTTGCCGTGTGGAATCCAGCTCATGCGCGATCTGGTTGGTGCAGAGGTAAAGCGCGTCGTCATCTGGCGATTCGTTCACTCGCACGCCCCACAGGATGATGGAAGGGTGATTGCGATCACGCTTGATCATCGCTTCCAAATCTTGCAAGACCAGCGCCTGCCACGCAGCATCGCCGATGTGCTGCCATCCGGCGATTTCTTCAAGCACCAGCAAGCCGATTTCATCGCAGCGATTGATGAAGTGTGGCGATTGGGCGTAATGGGATGTGCGAACGATGTTGCAGCCTAACTCATATTTGAGAATTTCTGCGTCCAACTGTTGCAATCGTGCTGGCGCCGCCGCCCCGATGTAAGGGTAGGTCTGATGGCGGTTTAAGCCGAACAATTTCAGCGGCTGACCATTCAGATAGAAACTGCCGTCTGTGCTGAATTCGGCAGCGCGGAAACCGACGCGCGTGCTTACTTCGTCAACCAGATTGTCGTTGATGTATAGGCGGATAGACACGACGTAAAGCGCGGGATTTTCCAGCGTCCATAATTCAACTGGGGGAAGGTCAGAAAGCGCTGCCGTGAGAGATTCAGCGTGTACGTCCTGGCGTGTTCGGGCAAGCACATGCCCCTGCGAGTCCTGCAAAACTGTATCCAGCACCAACCCTGACGCTAACTCTGCGATCTGTACATCGCACTCCAGGGCGGGAGCGGTTAAAACGTTGATCGGTCGGGCAAAGACGTTGACCACGTGGCACGGCTCCACCACGCGCAAAAATACATCACGGTAAATGCCGCCAAAGGCCAGATAATCAACTTTGCCGCCGAAAGGGGGAATTTCGGGGTTTTCAGTCGCATCAACATATACCGTTAGCACATTTTCGCCAACCACCGCGTAATCAGTGATCTCAAAGGAGAAAGGGGTATAGCCCCCTTTATGGTTTCCTAAAAGCTGGCCATTCAAATACACGAAGCTCGCCAACATCACGCCGTCAAAATCAATGAACAGGCGTTTTGCAGCGATTTGATCGGAGAGCGTGAAGCGTTTGCGATAGGTTGCAATGAATTGATAGTCGTGATTATCTACAGAATGACGGGGAAAGAGCTTATTGGTATGGGGCAGCGTGATAGACTCAAAAATTTCCTCAGGCGCGTCAATGGCGACCTTTTCAGGAATGAAACGCCAATCTGCATTGAAATTTTGAACATTCCGCATTTTCATTCCCCGTCTTAAAGATAACAGTCGTTTCAAAACTTACACGATGCTCGACTCTTCAATTCAGCCAGGTTCATATCGCTCAACCTGTGCAGTCGCCATATCTTGATGCTGAATTTTGCCAGCGCTGTCCGATCCAAATTGCAGGCTGAATTGCAGGCTGATTTTCACGGAAAAGATCGGGTAAGTCAAGGAAATTAAAGGGA
>LMZS01000056.1 GCA_001567085.1 Chloroflexi bacterium OLB15 | reverse complement strand
CTGTTCGCGGATATGATGCGCGCCTTTGCTGGTGGCGGCTTCTTCTTCCACTGCGCCCGCGACGATCACCCGCCATCCAGCGGGAATGTGCGCGGCGGCGGCGGCTTCCGCGAATGCGCACAGCGATCCTTTAGCGTCCACGCTGCCCCGCCCGTACAGCGTGCCATCACGCACTTCTACCGGAATACTGCCGGGAAAGGTGTCAATGTGGCCTAGCAGGATCAAGGTATGTTCGGCATCAGGGTCGCCAATGATGCCCACCGCGCTGCCAGAGGCATCAATTTCAGCGGCAAAGCCATGCGCGTTCATCCACGCAACCAGATAGCTGACCGCTTCCTGTTCGTGCATGGAGGGGCTGTAACGGCGAACGAGTTCGGTGAGTAATTCAGACATGAGCGTTAAACCGCTAAGGCGCGAGGCGGGTTTAGAACGGCATTGATGAAACCGTTTGCCTAGCTGGCGGTTTGCGAAATCCTTTCGATGATCGCTTCGGTTGTTTTGGGCGTGCTGCCGGTGTGGGCAGTTTCACGGGTGGCGGCACGCACGCGATCTGCCTGCGCGCTATAGCCAAGCTCATCTAACAGCATGGCGGCGGTCAAAATGGCGGCGCGGGGATCAGCGATGCCCTGACCGGCGATATCTGGGGCGCTGCCATGCACCGGCTCAAATACGCCATGCCCATTTGCGCCGATGTTGGCCGATGGCGCGATCCCCAGCCCGCCGGTCAAGCCTGCCACCAGATCGCTGAGGATATCGCCAAATAGATTGGTGGTCACGATCACATCATAGCGCGATCCATCGCCGTTGAGCGCGTCTTGCGCCAGATGCATCGCTGTCGAGTCGATCAGCCCTTCATCTACGGTCAGGTCAAAATAATCTGCCGCTATCGCCAGCGCGCGATCACGAAAGAGGCCGCAGGTTTCATTCAACACGTTGGCTTTGTGAACGACGGTCAGCTTTTGGCGGCGTTTCATCGCCCATTCGCAGGCGGCGCGGGCGATGCGTTCGCTGGCTTTCGCGGTGATCACCCGTTCGGCGATGGTGGTATTACCTCCATGCTCTACGCGCTCGCGGCGGCTGTACATGCCTTCGGTGTTTTCGCGCACGATCAGCACATCCAGCCCATTCCCCTGCGCTGGCCGCAGATTGCAGAACAGGTCAAAATACCGTCGCAGCGAGAGGATTGGGCTTTGGTAGCCGCCTACTTTGATCATTGGCGATTGCGTTGCGCCAAACAGGATGGCATCTGACGCCTCACATAAGGCCAGCGTTTCACGGGGCAGGGCATTTTTTACACGTTCAAAGGTGGAAAATCCGGCTTCGGCGGTTTGAAAAGTGAGCGGCAAATGGAGCGCTTGAAGCACCTCTACCGCTGCGGGGATCACTTCCATGCCGATGCCGTCGCCATGAATCACGGTGATCAGGGGCATTTAGATTACCTCTTTTCTGAAGCGTTTTTGCAGCATGGGTAACAGGCCGCCTTCGTCTAAAATGGCTTGTACGCTGGGCGGCGGCGGCGCGAAAGTGAACCGCTGATCGCCCGCGCGGATTTCGCCACGCGCTACATCCAGCGCGATGCTGTCGCCTGTTTGGGTCACTTGCGCTAAGCCTTCGCAAACAATCGGCAGCACGCCCTGATTTACACAGTTGCGAAAGTAGAGGCCGTTAAAAGACTCTGCGATGATAGCCACAACGCCAGCATATTTGAGCGCGATCACCGCCTGCTCGCGGCTGCTGCCGCAGCCCCAGTTGCGCCCGGCCACGATCACATCGCCTGCCTGCGCGTTGGGGGCGAATGAAGGATCGAGATCTTCTAGCGCGTGCGCGGCGAAGTCCTTCGGATCGCGTACTTTATAGGTGTACTTGCCCGGAAAGATCACATCAGTATTCACATTACTGCCATACACCCAAACACGGTGATCGGTCATCATAACTTCCTTGATATACGGCGAAGAATACGTGCCTGCCGCTATAAAAACTCACGCGGATCGGTGATACATCCGGTGATGGCGCTGGCGGCGACCACATACGGGCTGGCGAGATAGATCGGCGCGTCGGTTGTACCCATGCGCCCTTTGAAATTACGATTGGCGCTGGTGATGCTGGCTTCATTAGGCGCGGGTACGCCCATATGGTTGCCCATGCACGGCCCACAACCCGGCGTGCCCACCGTTGCGCCCGCTTCCAGCAAAGTTGAAAGTGTGCCATCGGCTGCTGCGCGTTTCAGCACTTCGCTGCTGGAAGGGATCACCACCATGCGGATGCTGACTTTGTGCCCCCGCAGCACTTCAGCGGCGGCGGCAAGGTCTTCATATTTGCCGTTGGTACAGGTTCCCAGCACAGCCTGCTGAACAGGCTGGCCAGCGGCATCGGCTATGCAGCGCACATTGTCCGGCTGATGCGGCAGCGCCACCAGCGGCGAAAGGGCGCTCACATCCAGCGCGTATTCTTCGCTGTAATTGGCATCAGCGTCAGGGTACAGCGGCGTATAGTCGCGCTCGCGGTGGGTTTCCAGATAGTCAAAAACCAGCGAGTTGGGCGGCAAGTAGCCGTTCATCGCCCCAAATTCGGCCATCATGTTCGGCAGCACCGAACGATCATCAATTGAAAAGTGATCCAGCGCGTCGCCCGAAAATTCAATGGAGCGATAGGCGCCGCCATCAATGCCGCGATCCCCGATCAGCTTCAGGCTGATATCTTTGACCGTTACGCCGCGCTGCAAACGCCCGCTCAAAGTGACTCGCATTGCTTCCGGCACGCGCAGCCATAATTCGCCAGCAGCCCACAGCGCCGCCATCTCGGTACGGCCTACGCCCATGCCGAACGCGCCCATCCAGCCGTAATGCGTGCTGTGGCTGTCTGAACCGAAGATCACTTCGCCCGGCAGCACCAGCGCTTCTTCGCTGATCACCTGATGGCAAATGCCGCGTCCCACCTCAAAGAAATGGCCGATGCCCTGCTCGCGCACCCATTGGCGAATTTCGGCGTGATTTAGCGCGTGTTCAGTGGTTGGCGCAGGCACAGCATGATCCAGCGTGATCACCACTCGATCTGGCCGCAAGATGCGTTCCGCGCCAATTTGCAAGAAGGTTTTGCGGATGGCGGCGGTGTTATCGTGGCTGAAGATCACATCGGGGCGCACATCCAGCAGATCGCCAGCGCGGGCGCTTTCGCGGCCAGCGGCGCGGGCGAGAGCTTTTTCAACAAAGGTGTAGCCGGTCATGCCCGCACCTCTAGCCCTTCCCCTTCGGGAAGCGAGAAGGCGATATTTTCAGGCGTCAGCACGCTCACCTCATGCAGCAGCGCGTCAATTTCAGCGATGCTGAGCGGGGCAGTATCGGCGCGCTGTTTGACCACCTGTGTCACTTCCTTGATCAGGTCGTCAGGGATCGCTAGCCCCAGCGTTTGCGCGCGATCGCGAAGCGTATTCCAGCCAGTCAGGCGGTGGCCGATGGCAATTTCACGGGTGAGACCAAAATCTTCAGGGCGCAGCACCTCATAGGTGGATGGATCCGCCAGCACCGCTTTGGCGTGAATGCCTGCTTTGTGGATGAAAGCAGATGCGCCGGTGATGATGTTGTTGAATGGAACTTCAATCGCGCAGTATTCGGCGATCAATGCGTCCAGCGCCGGCAGCAGCGGCAGATTGTATTTGCTCACATAGTCACGATTCAGCGTGTACAGGCGCGCGATTAACCCGCCTAACGAGGTGATGCCGTTGCGTTCACCGATGCCCAGAATCGTGGTGTCAATGTGGGTGGCGCCAGCTTCCAGCGCGGCGCAGGCGTTGGCGATGGCGCACCCGCTGTCGTTATGCCCGTGAAACTCAATATCCAGACCGGTGAGCCTGACCAGATGATGCACCAGCGTCCATACTTGATTGGGCGTCGCCACGCCGACGGTATCGGCCACGCCAAGCCGGTTGACCATTTCCGTATCAGCCACCGCCAGATAGACGCGATAAAGATCGCTTTCGCGGCTGCGGAAGCTGTCTTCAGTGCTGAAACGCAGCATGATCTCTGGCGCTTGCTCGCGAACGAAGGCGATCACATCCAGCGCCAGATCGATGATTTGGGCGATATCTTTGCCATGACTATGGGTCATTAACTGCTGTGATGTGCCGATCACGATGTCAATGCCATCTACGCCAGTATCCAGCGCCCGCAGCACATCTTCACGGTTGCAGCGCACATGCGTTAGGATGCGGGCATTCAGCCCCATGCCGACGATTGCGCGGATGTCGGCTTCGCTTTGTGGCGAGGCGCAGGGTGAGGTCATCTCGATCAGCTCAACGCCGAATTGATCCAGCAGGCTGGCTGTACGCTGCTTTTGCGCGGTGCTGAAGGTCGCGGTGCTGAACTGCTCGCCTTCGCGTAAGGTGCTTTCGATGATGGCAAAGTCATGCAGCGGCATGATTCAAAACCTCCACAACTGTTTGCAGTACGGTCAGCCAGTCCTGTTCATCAATGGTCAGCGGGGGCAGCAGGCGCAGCACGGTTGAACCCGCAGGCAGCGCCAGTATTCCACGATCTTGCAGCGCCTGTAAGATGGGGGCGACTTTTCCGCGCAGTTCGACGCCCAAAAGCAGCCCGCGCCCACGAATATCACGATAAGCCGTTTCTTTCAGGTGTTCGCGGAAAAACGCCTGCGCGCTGTCACCTA
>LMZS01000055.1 GCA_001567085.1 Chloroflexi bacterium OLB15 | reverse complement strand
TGGTTCTTACAGCCCCAGTTACTCTCAGGGGGTGGTTATGGGGGCACGGCAGGCCAGCTAGAAATTAGCGAATACATCACCGCCTTCATCCCAACCCTGATCTACGGCAGCTCGCTTAGCCGCGATATTTCAGGACTGGCGATTGTGTGCGCGCTGGCGCTGATGGGGGTTGGCGTGTATGTGCTGTGGGGCAAGAATCGCAAAGCAGTCCTGCTGTGTTTACTGATGGGGATCGTCCCGCTGATTCTGATCGGTATCGTTTCCCTGCGTCTTAACGTTTTTGTTCCCCGCTACGTGTTGGCCGCATCTATCGCCTATTTCGTGCTGATCGGCGCTGGCATTTATGCTGTCTGGTACAGTAGAAATAATGTCATTCGGGTAGCTGTCGCGGGGATTTCATTCATTTTTGTATCAGCACTGGCTTTGAGCCTGTTTAACTATTATTTTGTTAATGACTATGCGAAGTCTCCGCATTGGCGTGAATTGGCAAATTACCTTAATCTGCGTGTTTCCCCGGAAGACAGCATCATCAACACTTCGGCTGATCCAGCGCTGACATTCTATCTAAATGAACTGGGCGTTCCCGCAGAAGAACTATATTTGCCGGCAAACCCAGACCAGCCAATGGAAGAAATAGAAGCGCTCATACAAGAACGGCTCGATAATGACACGACATTATGGGTGGTCGCGCAGCCACAATCCGGATGGGAAAATGCGCATGCCCCTGAGGGCTACCTTCGTGAAAATGCCCAGCGCTTACGCCAAACGAGCATCAGCGGGCTGCGCGTAGAAGAATTTCACCAATGGCAAACGGGAACGTTAAACGGAAGCCTTCCGATCAACTTTGGAGAGATTGCCGAACTGGTTGGCAGTCAGTTAGACGCCCCGCCCTACCCTGATAATCAGCTTGTGCTGCAATTGGTATGGCGCGCGGTTGGGCAATCTGAAATTCCGTTGAAATTCTTCGTCCATTTACGCAGCAGCGACTCAGATTCTCAAGCGCCAGCAGCGCAGGATGATCAGTATATTCAGGAAGGGCGCACAGATACCAGCGCGTGGGCTATCGGCAGCCTGTTCAGAGACGCCTATAGCATTCCACTTGAGAGAGTTTCGCCCGGCGAGTATGCCTTGTATGTGGGAATATACGATCCGGTTACCGGAGAGCGCCTCTTAGTGAACGACTCCGCCAGTGACAGCGCGTTGATCGGGACAGTCACAATTCCATGAAATTTATTCTATCGGGAGATGAAACAGCACATTTAACC
>LMZS01000054.1 GCA_001567085.1 Chloroflexi bacterium OLB15 | reverse complement strand
TTTTGACGATTTCAATCGCCTCTACCTTGTCCGTCCCGATCAGGCGCACGGGCGAAACCAGAAAGCGCATGACGATCTTACGCGGCTTCCCTTCTGGTGCATGTTCGGCATAACGGCGGATCGTGTCTACGTTGCCTATTACGGTGCGGTCTTCCCCTGCCAGAATCATCTTGGCGCTCAGGGGATCAATGTCGGCATCTTGCGGGGAAACGATCACTTCCGCATCTGCCAGTTCGCCCAGTTCCTTAATCTCAGGGGTGGTGTAAGCCGCCTGCGCTGGCCCGCGCCGCCCCAGAATGTAGACCGTCTCGATCTGGCTGTGGCTCAAGGCTTCCAGCGCATAATCGGCAATATCTGTACTGCTAAGTTCTTCAGGCGTGCGCTCCAGAATACGGGCGACATCCATCGCCACGTTGCCGTTGCCTACAACCGCCGCTGCCTTCACCGAAAGATCAAAGAGATGATCGCGGTAATCGGGATGCCCGTTGTACCACGCCACAAATTCGGTAGCTGCATGGCTTCCGGGGAGGTCTTCGCCGGGAATATTCATGTGCCGGTCGCTTTGCGCGCCGGTGGCATAAATCACCGCGTGAAAATAATTGGGGAGGTCTTCATGCAGCAAATCACGCCCAAACTCAACGTTGCCGTAATAGCGAAAGTTCGGGTTGGTCGCGATGCGGTCATAGACTTTGGTTACCGATTTGATTTTTTGATGATCAGGGGCAACCCCACCGCGCACTAAGCCGTATGGAGTTGGAAGGCGTTCAAACATGGAGACGGCAGCGCCAGATTTTAGCAGGTACTCTGCCGCGTAAAAGGCGGCTGGCCCTGCCCCGATAACGGCGATGTGAACTTCGGCCATCGTAATTTGTACATCCCTTCACAATTTATCTAAAGATAGTATAGCACTGAACGGCGTTGATGAGCCTGTAGGGATGAGCCGGCGGTGGCGGTACGGTTTTTTATTCCACGTTTGCCACCAGCCTCAACGCAAATTCACGCGCAATCTGCACAAATCAGCCGTTCAGTATTCAGACGAGATTGGGGCGATTGATCGGCCGCTCGCGAGCTTTTACGGGACATAGCCCTGTTTCAATGACAACAATTTCTGTCAACTTGAACAAACGTGACTAAACTTGTCCGGACATTTGTTGCGCGCTGTAGATTAGTGAGGAATAATACATGGTACCCACGCCGATTTCCCGATGCTGCTGACTGAAAGGAGTTTGTTCAACGATTAGGTTCGATGGCGTGAAACGTGTCTATGAAATGATTTAGAGGGTGATAATCATGCTTAACAGAAAAACGATCTTCGCAGTCCTCCTCGCTGTAATTCTCATGGTCGTGGGTGCGGTTGGTGCTCAGGAAACCGTCCCCGTCGTTTCCTTCATGACCACCTTTGGCGGCTCCGAACTGGACGGCCTGCGTAATTCGCTAGATGCATTCACGGCTGAAACCGGTATTCAGGTGATTGTCGAAAGCAACCGCCAGCTTGTGCCAATTCTGCGTACCCGTCTGGCTGGTGGCAGCCCGCCCGATCTGGCGCTGATCCCGCAGCCCGGCCTGCTGGCTGAATTTGCCCGCGCCGGTTATCTGATCCCGCTGGTCAATGAAGATGGCAGCGCTGGCCTGGTTGATTCCGCAGTTCTGACCGACAACTACGCGCAGGGTATCCTTGACCTCGGTAACGTTGACGGCGTTCAGTACGGCATTCTCGCCAAAGCCAATTCCAAGAGCACCGTTTGGTATCGTCCCGCTTCGTTTGAGGCGCTGGGCGTAGAAGCCCCGGCCACCTGGAATGAACTGATTGCCATTCAGCAGGCATACATTGATGCTGGCCTGACTCCCTGGAGCATTGGCGCAGCCGATAGCTGGACGCTGACTGACTGGTTCGAGAACATCTATGTTCGCCAGAACGGCCCCGAAGCCTACCAGCAGTTGTTTGTGACCCACGAAATTCCCTGGACAGATGCCAGCGTGACCGCTGCTCTGGATGCGTTCCGCCAGATCGTTGATCCGGCAGATACCAATCTGGCCGGTGGCGTGGATGGCACGCTCTCTACCGACTTCATCACCGCCGCGAACATGGTCTTCCGTCCCGATCCTGAAGCCGAAATGTACTACGAAGGTGGCTTCATGGGCGGCATCATTGCCTCCAACTTCCCGGATCTGGTACCGGTGGACGACTTCAACGCTTTCCTGTTCCCGGCCTTCAATGAAGAAATTGGCGCCCCGGTTGTTGGTGGCGGTGACCTGCTGGCAGCATTTTCGGATCGTCCCGAAGTGGCAGCGCTGGTTGAGTGGATGGCTGGCCCCGATGGCAACACCCTGTGGGCAAGCGCGCCGGCTGGTGCCGTCGTTTCACCGAACATCAACGTTGACCTGAGCGTGTACAGCCCGATTGCCGCCATTGACGCCAATCAGGTTGCCAACGCCAGCGCCTTCGTGTTCGACGGTTCTGACCTGATGCCCAGTGCAGTTTCTGAAGCCTTCGGCATCGCCCTGCAAGATTTCATCGCCAATCCCGATGACGCCGCCAATATCTTCGCCGGTTTGGAAGATACGGCAGCAGCTAATTACTAAGCAGTAGCTGTTTGTAGGGGCAGGGCATGCCTTGCCCCTACTTCTCTCTGACTGAAAACCGATGACCGGCTGAATCTCTTCACAAAAAACTGTTTGGCAGCCGGCATCTCTTTCCCGAAGGCGAGAGCGCAGGTCAGAGAGCTGTGCGTTACTTGTCAAAAGTTCTTATCTTTGAAAATCCTGCTTCATAGATAACAGAGAAGCTCTACTAATGTCCCAGAAAACATGGCTAGGCTACCTCTTTATCCTTCCCGCCGCGGTGTTGATCGTTTTCTTTCTGATCTACCCGACGATCCGCACGATTCAGCTTAGTTTCGATACTGGTATGGGCTTCACCACCAGTGAATTTGTCGGGCTGGATAACTACATCAACCTGTTCACGCGCGACCGGCTGTTTTTTAACATCAGCACCTGGCCGCCCGCTGGCGCGGTATTCAATACCATTCTCTGGCTGATCCTGTTCACCTTCGGCACTGTTGGCATTGGCCTGCTGGTAGCGGTGCTGGCCAATTCGGTGCGCTACGAAGTCCTGATCAAGACCATCATCTTCGTGCCGATGGCTATCTCGTTCACCGCAGCTGGCATCATCTGGCGCTTCGTCTATAGCCCAGACGCCACTACCGGCATTCTCAACGCCTTGCTAATCGGGCTAATTCCTTCGGCTGATCCGATTCCCTGGCTTGGCCGCACCGATATTGTGAATTATGCCCTGATCGCCGCTGGCATCTGGCTTTGGACGGGCTTTTGCATGGTGATTCTTTCCGCCTCGCTCAAAGGTCTGCCTACTGAAGTGCTGGAAGCCGCCCGTGTAGACGGCGCGAATGCGTGGCAGACATTTTGGCGCGTCACTTTCCCAATGCTGTGGCCCACCATTCTGGTGATCACGACCACCATGATCATCAACGTGCTCAAGGCTTTTGACCTGGTCTATATCATGACGCAGGGCGGCCCGCGCGGTGCCAGTCGCATTATTGGCTTTTCGATGTACTTTGAAACTTTCCAAAACGGCAAGCCCGGCTACGGCGCGGCGATTGCGGTCATCATGTTGATTCTGGTGACCCCGTTCGTGGTTATCAACATCCGCCGCTACCGGCGTGAGGAGCGTGAGCGATGACGGCAGTTTCTTCAAGCACCACATCGGCAGCAGCTGCCACCCGGCGCGGTTTTCATTTCTCCAGCAAATGGATCGTCCATATCGTTCTGTTTTGTTTGGCCGTCGTTTGGTTAGTGCCTTCGGTTGGCTTGTTGATCACCTCTTTCCGCCCGCGCGAAGCCATCTCTTCATCTGGCTGGTGGACGGCATTTTCACCTGCCCAATTCACATTTGAAAATTATGAGCAGGTGCTTACCGCGCAGGGTATGGGCGATAGCTTCATCAACAGCTTCAAGATCACCATTCCCGGCACGCTTCTGCCTATTCTCATCGCCGCCATCGCTGCCTATGCGCTGGCATGGATGCCGATCAAAGGCCGTGATTGGATACTGGTCGTGGTGCTGGCGCTGCTGGTGATACCCATACAAACCACGCTGGTTCCGGTGCTGCGTTTATTCAACCAGTTCGGGCTGACCGGCACCTATCTGGGCATCTGGATCGCGCATACTGCCTACGGGCTGCCCTTCTGCATTTACCTGCTGCGCAACTTCTTCATCTCGCTGCCTAAAGAATTGATGGAATCTGCCAAGATTGACGGCGCTAACGATTTAACCATCTTCTGGCGCATTGTGATCCCGCTGTCTGTGCCCGCGCTGGCTTCGCTGGCAATTTTCCAGTTCATGTGGGTGTGGAATGATCTCTTAGTGGCGCTGGTCTTTATGAGCGATCCGGTCAACCAGCCCATGACCGTCCGTATTCAGGCGATGCTGGGCACATACGCCACAGAGTGGCACATCATGAGCGCGGCCTCATTTATCTCGATGGCGGTGCCGCTGGTCGTGTTCTTCGCCTTACAGCGCTACTTCGTTACCGGCCTCACCGCAGGCGCGGTGAAACAGTAAACCGTTTCGCATATTCAAGAGTAGGTCAATTAGGGTTGTAGGGGCGAGCCACCGGCTTGCCCCTGCTGTTTATGGAGTATGCAATGATTGCGATACCGTCCCGCACAATGACCGCCGAAGAATTTGCGGCTTATGCGGAATCCCCCGAAAACGCAGACACGATACCCGGGTTTATCGCTTGAGAGGTCTGCGAAGCGCCTTCAAATCCCGGTTGTTTCAGCCCTTATACGACCATTCCATTCGCAATCACTGAACAATTCGCATATACTGCCATCCACTTCAACTGAAGGGTCGCTAGGGTTCCGCTGATCTTCACCGGCAGGGCTGGTCCAAGAGCGACAGTTGACTGATCGCGCAGTCCTCACCGGCTGGAAGAAAAGGCCAGAGGGAGTAAGTTGAGCATTTTTGCTCGCCTATTCTCGCTGGAGATCGCTCATGTTCCGCTCGCTTTCACCCCACACCCGCGCCGTCCTTACCGCCTTGTTTGTCACCTTTTTATGGGCAACCTCGTGGGTGATCATCAAATTCGGCCTGCACGATCAAATCCCACCGCTTACCTTCGCCGGAACTCGCTATACCCTTGCTGCGCTGTGCCTCGTGCCGCTGGTTTTGCGCCAATCATCATCCCGCAGTCACCTGAAAGCCTTAGCCGCCCGCGAGTGGATCATGCTGGCGGCGCTCGGTATGGTGTTTATCGGCATCGCGCAGGGGGCGCAGTTCGTCAGCCTGAACTATCTGCCCGCTATCACCGTTAACCTGATCCTCAGCTTCACCACCATCGTCGTCACCGCGCTTGGCATTTTCCTGCTGCGCGAACGTCCGATGCGCGTTCAATGGTTCGGCCTTGCCTTGTACATCGTCGGCGCCATCATCTACTTCTATCCTTCCGCGTTCACCGGCGGCGAGTGGATCGGCATTATCGCTGGCATCATCTGCCTGACTGCCAACGGCTTTGGCGCTATCCTTAGTCGCGCGGTCAATCGCAGCGCTTCTATCCCGCCTGTTATAGTCACGGTGATCAGCATGAGTATCGGCGGCGTGGCGCTGTTGGTAGTCGGCATCGTCCTTGAGCCTGATCCGGTATTCAGCCTGCAAGGCCTTCTCTCCATCCTCTGGCTCTCAATTGTGAACACTGCCTTTGCCTTCACCCTGTGGAATCGCGGCCTGCGTACCCTCACAGCGATGGAAGCCAACGTCATTAACAGTATGATGCTGGTATTCATTCCAATGCTGGCGTGGCTGTTTCTGGGCGAAACCATCACCCTTAAATCGCTGCTGGCGCTGGTGCTGGCAACGGGCGGCATCTTTGTTGTCAGCCTTGCGCGCTGGGAAAGACCGCTGGCTTCTGTTAGAGCATTTACACAGCGCAAACGAAGTTCTTATGCCGAATCATCTATACTGAACACTACGCAAGAGTCAGATTTCACTGTGGATTAATGTAACTTGCGTTAGAATCAAATTGAGTACATCAGGGTAGGTAATAAACACGATGATGCGTTTTGAGCGTTTTACTGAACGTGCGCAAGATGTTGCCATGCGTGCCTACGAAATCCTCCAGCGCTACGGCCACAATCAGGTGGATACCGAACATATTCTGCTCGCCTTGCTGGAGCAAACCGACGGCGTGATCCCCCAGCTTTTAGAACGCCTGACGGTAGACCCTACAGCCATGCGCACCCGTCTTGATGAGGTATTGCGCGCCAGCCCTAAAGCCGCTATTTACGGCGGCGGTGCGGGGCAGGTGTTCATCACCCCTCGCGTTAAGCGGATTATTGACCTCGCCAACGAGGAGGCTAACCGCCTGCGCGACGAGTACATCTCTACTGAGCATCTTTTCCTCGCCATTTTGAGCGAGCGTAACACCGCCACCGCCCGCATTTTGAGCGAAGCAGGCATCGTTCGTGACCGCGTGTACGAAGCCATCAAGGATGTGCGCGGCGGTCAGCGTGTCACTGATCCGCAGGCGGAAAGCCGCTATCGCACGCTGGAAAAATACAGCCGTGACCTTACCCGTATGGCGCTGGAAGGCAAGCTCGATCCCGTCATCGGGCGTGATGGCGAAATCATGCGCGTAATTCAAATTCTGTGCCGCCGCACCAAGAATAACCCTGTCTTGATCGGTGAAGCTGGTGTCGGCAAGACTGCCATTGTTGAAGGCTTGGCGCAGAAAATCGTCACGGGTGATGTGCCAGAAATCCTGCTCGGTAGAAAGGTGATCAGCCTCGATCTGAGCGCGATGCTCGCTGGCAGCCGTTTTCGCGGCGAATTTGAAGAGCGCCTGAAGGTCACGATTGAAGAAGTGCAGCGCAGCGAAGGCGATATCATCCTCTTCATTGACGAACTGCATCAGGTCGTTGGCGCTGGCGCCGCGCAGGGCGCGTTGGATGCTGGCAACATGATGAAACCCGCGCTGGCGCGTGGTGAACTGCAATGCGTCGGCGCTACCACGCTGGACGAATATCGCCAGTACATCGAGAAAGACTCGGCGCTGGATCGCCGTTTCGCGCCTGTGTATGTGGAAGAACCCAACGTAGAAGATACCATCGAAATGCTGTTCGGCCTGCGTGATCGCTACGAAGCGCATCACAAGGTCACTATCAGCGATGATGCCGTGATCAGCGCCGCGCGTATGGCTGATCGCTATATCAATGATCGCAAACTGCCAGACAAGGCGATTGACCTGCTGGACGAAGCCGCTTCGCGTTTGCGCGTGCAGTTGTACAGCCTGCCGCCGCGCCTGAAGGAAATGAAGGACGCCATCACCCGCCTTGAAGTTGACGAAGAGGCGGCTGGCATGGCGCGTGAATACGAGCGCGCAGCCGAATACAAGACCCGCCGCTTGCAGCTTGAGGCCGATTTTGACGCCGAACGCTACGAGTGGCAGCAGGAAAATTCGATGGATGAGGTTGTCTCGTCTGAAGATATCGCCAAAGTGCTGGCGCAGTGGACGGGTATTCCGGTTTCGCAGGTGCTGGAAAGCGAAAGCGAAAAGCTGATCCGCATGGAAGACGCGCTGCATGAGCGCGTGATCGGTCAGGAGGGCGCGGTTTCTGCGATTGCTCACGCTATTCGCCGCGCGCGCAGCGGCTTGAAGAACCCGAACCGCCCGATTGGATCATTCATCTTCTTAGGCTCGTCTGGTGTCGGCAAAACCGAGCTGGCAAAGGCGCTGGCTGAATTCCTCTTTGACGATGAAAAGGCGCTGATTCGCATTGATATGAGCGAATACCGCGAGCAGCATACCGCCAGCCGCCTGTTTGGCGCGCCGCCTGGTTATGTTGGCTATGAGGAAGGCGGGCAGTTAACCGAACAAGTGCGCCGCCGCCCGTATCGCGTGGTGCTGTTTGACGAGATCGAGAAGGCGCATCCGGACGTATGGAACGCGCTGCTGCAAATTCTCGAAGATGGCCGCCTGACCGATGGGCAGGGGCGCGTGGTTGACTTCACCAACACGGTGATCATCATGACCAGCAATCTCGGCACCGAGTTCGCCCGTAAGGGTGGCGCGCTCGGCTTCGTGCAGGCTACTGACGAGCAGGCGATTGCCGATCACCAGAAGATCGAAAAAGCCATGCGTGAAACCTTCCGCCCTGAATTTCTGAATCGTATTGACGAGATCATCATCTTTGAGCCGCTCACGCTGGCGCAGGTTGAACATATCGTTGATCTGCAAATGAAGGAAATCGCCGCGCGGCTGCGTGAACTGGGGATCACTGTTCACCTGACCGAACCCGCCTGCCGCTGGCTGGCGCAAAAGGGCTATGATCCGCAGTTTGGCGCGCGGCCTTTACGCCGTGCTTTGCAGCGCTACATTGAGAACATCCTCAGCGGCATGATCCTGAAGGGTGAAGCGCGGCGTGGCGATATGGTGGTGATTGACGAAGTAGATGGTCAACTGGTGTTCGATTGGCATGAAAACGCCAGCAGCGATTATCTGAACCTGACGCAGGATCAGATGATTGACTAAGGGCAGCGGGATGAAACCCTGTAGGGGCAGGCCTGTGTGTTTGCCCTTGCATGCTTATTGACACGAAATAAAAAAGCGGAGTCGCTATCTGGCGACTCCGCTTTTTTTTAGTGCCGCAAGCCGGAAACAGACATAGCTAACGTGAGTTATCCAGCTCCCGCCAGCAGAATTTCTCGCTCAAATTAGGCGTTGCTGGCCGCTGTGACGGTGCAAATTTTGCGATCACATTGCTGGCAATATGGATACCCTGAAATAGAAAATCTGTACTAATTTAAGACTATCGTTGTTTCTTGAAGGGAATTCATTATGACCGCTTCTCGCCGTGTCACTTTAGCCGATTTTTCACGTCTCGCCGAAACGCTTCAATATGCCTGCGCGAAATGCCAGCCCGAAATTCCCAGCCTCGCGCCGGAATTAGATGCGCCCGCTGCGCCAGATATTGAACGCTTTTCCCGGACTTTCAGCGCTGAACAGGGATCAAAAAGGGCGGTTCGCAAACCGCCCTCACAAGCTGTTCCTGCCATCTTTTCCACCCTCCCTCTGTATATGGAGAAAGGGTTGAAGGGCGAGTTTAAATCAAAATCTGCATCGGATTTTCGAGGATTTTCTTCAGCGCCTGTAGGAACTGCGCGCCTTCTGCGCCGTCACTCACGCGGTGATCTACGCTTACAGTCAGCTTCATACGCTGACCAATGCCCAGCGTGCCATCCGGCTTCACAACGGGCACTTTCATGGCAGAAGCCACCGCCAGAATGCCGGCTTCTGGCGGGTTGATGATCGCCAGAAAATGCTCAACCTCATACGCGCCAAGGTTACTGACGGTGAAGGTCGCGCCCTGAATGTCGTCCGGTTTCACCTTGCCATCGCGGGCGCGGGCGATCATTTCCTTGTTGATCTGCGCCAGCGTGCCCAGGCTCACTTTGTCGGTGTCTTTGCTGACCACGTTCATCAGGCCGCCGTTGGGCAGCGCCACCGCGATAGCCACGTTGATGCGCTTCTGACGCACGATCTTGTCGCCGTAATAGTGCGAGTTCATGTTCGGGAACTGCTTCAGCGCCAGCGCCGTCGCCTTCAGGATCATGTCGTTCACGGTGATCTTGCGCTCGTCCGGCAGGCCTTCATTCAACTGCTTGCGCAGGTTGAGCATCGCTTCTACGTCTACATCGGCGGTCACGTAGAAATGCGGTACCTGCTGCTTGCTTTCCACCATGCGGTTGGCGATGCGCGTGCGCATCTTCGGCGTTTCTATCACTTCGACATCCGCGCCGGATGGAATGGTGCCGTAATTCGGCGCTGCGATGCCCCCTGCGGCGGGTACAGATGCGGCAGCGGCTGGGGTGAAGCTTTCAACGTCTGCTTTGGTGATGCGCCCGCCGGGGCCACTGCCTTTGACCAGTTTCAGGTCAATGCCTTTGGTCTGCGCGATCTTACGGGCAACTGGTGAGGCGCGAACGCCATCCGGCAGATTGCCATCTGCTTCTTCTGCGGCAGGTGCGCTTTCCTGTACGGGTGCTGATTTCACCGCGCCGTTGGATGCAGCGGCGGCGGGCGGAACTTCAACTTTAGGCGCAGGCGCGGACTCTGCTTTTCCGGTGGCAGCTTCGCCCGCTTCACCGACATAACCGATGGTTGTGCCGACCTTCAGCGTCGTGCCAGCATCGCCAATCAACTGGGTGATCGTGCCGCTAATAGGCGAAGGGACTTCGACAGTGGTCTTATCGGTTTCAATTTCGGCGATCACATCGCCTTCTTTAATGGCATCGCCGATCTGTTTCGTCCAGTTCAGCAGCGTGCCTTCTTCCATGCCCGAACCGAGATCGGGCATCACGATTGCTTGCGCCATTACAGCACCTCTTTCACGGCCTGAACTACCTTCTGGGCGTTCGGCAGCGCCATTAGTTCGATATCACGGGCATACGGCAGCGGCACATCCAGCGCCGAAACCCGTTTTACTGGCGCGTCCATATAATCAAATGCGGCTTCCTGTAGCTGGGCGGCAATTTCGCTGCCGAAGCTGTAGTGTGGCAGCGATTCTTCAACCACCACGCAGCGGTTGGTTTTCTTGAAGCTCGCCAGCGTCTTGCTCATATCCAGCGGGCGCAGCCAGCGAATGTCAATCACTTCGGCTTGAATGTCCTCTTTTGCCAGCGTTTCAGCCGCTTCCAAAGACCATTCAACGCCGCGCCCATACGAAACGATGGTCACGTCATCGCCTTCGCGCTTGACCGCCGATTCGCCAATCGGGATCAGATATTCTTCGTCAGGGATCGGGCTGGGTTTGGGGTACAGCGCGATCACTTCAGTGAACAGGATCGGATTCTCATCGCGGATCGCCGCCTTGAGCATCCCTTTCGCATCATAAGCATTGGAAGGGCAGCCTACGATCAGGCCGGGGAAATGCGCCCAGATCGGTTCTGGCGTATGGCTGTGGGTGGCGGTTGCCTGATTGCCCCAGCCAGTTGCCGCGCGTACCACCAGCGGCACTGTAAACTGACCGTTGAACATATAGTGGATTTTGGCGGCGTGATTGATGATCGCGTCAAAAGCCAGAAAGGCGAAGTTGATGGTCATCATCTCGGCAACCGGGCGCAGGCCAGCCATTGCCGCGCCAGTGGCGACGCCGGCAATCGCCATTTCGCTGATCGGGGTATCGCGTACACGTTCCGCGCCAAATTCTTCGTAAAAACCGCGCGTCACACGGTGGGTACCCTGCCATTTGCCGATCTCTTCACCCATCAGGAATACGCGCTCATCGCGTATCATCTCTTCGTGTAGGGCGGCGCGCAGAGCATCGCGCATAGATAAGTTCTTCATCGCGTTCTATACTCCGGCGTCAAAGCAACATACACGTTGGCGATCAAATCGTTGTAATCGGGGGCAGGGCTGTTCACGGCGTATTCCACCGCTTCGTTCACTACCTGGGTGGCTTCGGTATCCAGCTTTGCCAGTTCATCATCAATATTCTTGTACTTCTTCTTGATGTGGTCGGCCAGTACGTTGATCGGGTCGCGGGCTTCCCATATCGCCAGTTCGCCCTTCAGGTCATCGCGGGCATCAAACTGCTTGTCAGATACGCCGTGACCTTCAAAGCGATAGGTACGCGATTCCATCAATACCGGGCCATTTTCACGGCTCCAATCGAGTTCGGCTTTCACCGCTTCGTAAACTTCAACGATGTTCTGCCCATCAACGCTGGGGCCTTCTTTCATGCCATAGCCAGCGGCTCGCTTGACCGGGTTGGTTTGCCCGCTGGATTCTTCTATGCGCGTGCCCATACCTACGAGGTTGTTTTCAATCAGGAACACAATCGGCAGCTTCCACACCTGCGCCATATTTGCGGCTTCATGGAAATAGCCGTTGTTCAGCGCGCCATCGCCAACAAAGCACAGCACCGCGCTGCCAGACTTAACATATTTTTCCTTTAGCGCAATGCCCACGCCCAGCGGAACATGGCCGCCGACGATGGCATAACCGCCCCAGAAATTCACGCTGCGATCTGCAAGGTGCATTGAACCGCCCTTGCCGCCGCTGGTGCCGGTGCGTTTGCCCATCATTTCGGCCATCACGCGGTTCGGGTCTACGCCGCGCGCGATGGCGATGCCATGATCGCGGTAAGCGGTGATCACGTGATCATCTACGCCCAACGCCTTGACCGCGCCCACATGCGTAGCTTCGCTGCCGGTGGCAAGATGCAAATACACGCCGGTAATTTTACGCGCGGGGTCTTTTTCCTCGAAATACAGGTGATGGCACATGTTTTCGAATTTACGAATCAGGACGATTTCGCGATACCACTCTAAAAGTGTCTCTTTAGTCAGAGACTCAATCTTCGTCGCCATTGGCGCTCCTAAATCTTAACGCCTCAGGGCGGGCGTTGGCGGCACACCTTAGAGGCTATATGTCCTTGCGGGGAATGTTCTAAGTGTACTTCAAGCGGGGTTGATCTTCAACGCATGGTCATAGGGACACTTTTGGCTTAAGAGGCGGGGAATGCCTGTACTGCTCAGCGCGCGCTTTCTGGCAGCGCGAGATGAAGGGTAATTTTGCCTGAAGTATGATGCCGTTTGTCGTTTCTTTTCAGACTTGCTCATCTCCGTCTAATCCCTTCAGGCCATCATGCTCTGTACATTTTGCCATCTCTGCAATAACCTCATATTCCTGCCACCCATGCGGTGGCCTGGAACGATGAACGCAGCACTTGCCAGGTTTGTATTAGAATAAGGCGACGGTGAAACGCCTCAGAAGGAGAATCCGGTGAAGAAACGCTTGTTGTTAATGGCGCTTTTGGCGCTGCTGCTGCCTGCGGCCATTTTGGCGCAGGATGATGCTACTGAAGAGGCGGTCAATATCAGTGAAGTTATCGCTGGCCTTGAAACCTCACGCGGGGAAGATGGCTCGTTCATTCTGGGCAACCCTGAAGCGCCGATCACCATCATCGAATTTGCCGATTGGGCGTGCCCACACTGTCAGGATTACAAGCCTGTAATGGATGATTTCATCGCCAACTTCGTCACGACAGGCGATGTCAATTTTGAGTTTCGCGTATTCCCAACGGCAGGCGGTGCGCGTACCGTCGTTGCTGGCCAGGCCGCTGAATGTGCCGATGAACAGCGTGAAGGCGCGTTCTGGGAAGCCTATCTGCTGCTGTATGGCTATGCGCTGTCCGGCCAGTATAGCGACGGGCTGGTGGCACGCCTTGCCACCGATCTCGATCTGGATGCAGATGAGCTAGAGGTCTGCATGCAAAGCGCCGAACAGGTAGATGTAGATACGCTTTATGGCCGCAGCGCGGGCATTAGCGGCACTCCATCGGTCATGATCCGCGCAGGCAGCGGCGATCCGATCTTCATCCGCATTGATGACGTGACCTACAATCGCGGCAGCGTTCCCCTTGAAATTCTGGAATCTGCGATGACGGTTCCCGTTGAAGACATGCTCGATCCGCAGATTGCGATCAACGCCGAATTTCTCGCCGCGAACGCTGAAGAAGAAGGCGTGCAAACGACCGAAAGCGGCCTGCAATATCGCGTTGATATTGAAGGCGATAGCGATGAACACCCGCTGCCCGATGATGTCGTGGTCGCGCATTATGTAGCCCGCTTCATTGATGGCACCGAATTTGATAACAGCCGTGAACGCAGCGAAGATGCCCCCGCGCTGCCGCTGGGCAACCTGATCCCCGGCATTACGGAAGGCATTCAGCTAATGACCCCCGGCTCTATCTTCACCTTCTGGATTCCGCCGGAATTAGCCTATGGCTCTGGCGGCGCGGGCAATGTTATTCCGCCGAACAGCATTCTGGTCTTTGAAATCGAATTGATTAGCATTGGAGATCCAATAGTGGCAGCAAACGAGGCGTTCTTTACCGAAAACGCGCAGCAGGAAGGCGTGCAAACGACCGACAGCGGCTTGCAATATCGGGTTGACGTTGAAGGTACGGGCGATGGCACCCCTCAGGCAAGCGATACTGTCACCCTGCATTACGAAGGCTTCCTTGCCGACGGCACCAAGTTTGACAGCAGCCGTGATCGTGGAGAAGCTGCCGTATTCCCGGTTGGCGGCCTGATCCCCGGCTTCAGCGAAGGGCTGATGCTGATGACCCCTGGCTCTGTCTTTACCTTCTGGATTCCGCCGGAACTGGGCTATGGCGCGCAGGGCATTCCCGGCGTCATTCCCGGTAACTCCATCCTGATCTTTGAAGTTGAGCTGCTCGGCATCAACGAGTAGCCAGCTTTCGCGCGTTACTGGCAAGGGGCGCATGTACGCGCGCCCTTCCTGCCTGATTGTGCCTACAGGGTAAAAGCCAGCAAAAAAGCGAGATGCGTGGCGCGTCTCGCTTTTTTATTTCATCTGTCTTTATTGGCCTACCTACCGCTTCAGATCAAATTCCTCAGGGCTGCACACCCGCAGTACCCCGCCCAATTCGTGACCGATCACCAGCGTTTCGCCGTGAATAGACAACTGAATCGGGCCGTTGAAAGGCGCGCGGCTGTTTAACACGAACTGCGCGCCGGGCTTTAGCCCCATCTCGCCCAGATATTTCAGCTTGTCAGCATCATGGGTATTGACGCGGCTAATGGCGAAAGTTCCCCCCGGCGCCTGCTCATTAAGCGGAAAATCGCGCACGCGGGGCATATCGCCATCTGCCGAAGGGATTGGCTCGCCATGCGGGCAGCGACGCGGAAATTCCGCCATCATTTCCATGCGGTCAACGACTGCATCGGTCACACTTTCGCCTAGCGTATCAGCCGCGTCATGCACTTCTTCCCAGCCAAACTTCATCACATTGACCAGAAACACCTCAACCAGACGGTGACGGCGAATACTTTGCAGCGCAGACTGTTCACCTAGCGGGGTGAGCATAATGCCGCGATACGGCTCATGCTCCAGATACCCGGCGTCTCGCAAACGCTGCACCATACGCGTTACGGCCGGGGCGGAAACGTGCATCACATCGGCCAGTGCCGAGGTGGAAATATACGGGTTGTTATCCTGATAGTAGGCAATGCGGTAGGCCTCTGCCAGATACTCTTGCATCGCGGGGCTAGCGCTCATTACCATTCCTTATATACGGAGATGCAAATAATTATGCTTATCCTCATCGTAAATATACTGCCTGACCCAAAAGTTAGCAAGAGTTAAATTCTATTTTGAATAGGGTATGCGAAATAAACCAGAAGTTCAACAACGCAGCTGGGCAGCGGGCGATCTGAACGGCAGCTTTTCAGATATTTACGCCTTAAAGGGGAGTTCTGCCATCCGGTACGGTTGGAGATTCCACTGGCAGGGGTACTAACTGGCGGGCAGCGAGAGCAAAAACTGAACCAGCGCATCAATATCGTCTGGCGCAACCTCAAAAATCAACTGATGCTCTCCCGGCAGTTCAAATACTTCAGCCAGCGTTTCCGCGCTGCCATCGTGGAAATAGGGCGCGCTTAACCACAGCCAGCGCAGGCTGGGCGTATCAAATCCTCCGCCTGTTCCCACATCATAAATATTCAAATCTGTGCCTACTGTTCCCACATGGCACGAGGAACAGTTTTGCGTTTCAAAAACTTCCTGCCCGCGCTGCACCTGTGCCGCGTCTAATACGTTCAGGTTTTGCGGCGGGGTCAGCGCGATCAGATAGTTGGTCAGCGCATCCAGCTCAGGCGAAAGCCCGGCATGGATGTTGCTGTGTTCAAGTGGCGAAGGCATATCGGTAATAAGCCCTGTGCCTGCTTGCCAGCCCCGAATTTTAATCTCAATATCGGCCAGCTCGTCCCATGATCCGTCCCAACGATAGGGCGGTGTTTCCGGCAAGCCGAATAATACCGGCGTGTTCAGGGGTTCATCGCCAAAGCCATGCCACACCCGCCCATCGCTTAAGCCGTCAAAATGGCAGGTCGCGCAGCTCACTGCGCTGCCCGCCGCCATCAACGGATTCGAGGCGCTGTTAAAATAGGTCTGCCCGATAAGCTCATCAGCAGGCACCGCCACCTGACTGATCGGGTAATTTTCCAGCACTTCCAGCGTATTAGGGTTCACAACTGAAACGGTATTTTCCAGCACATTGTGAACATATAACCGCGAGTGATCCACGTTCAGCAGCAGCCCGCGCGGGTTTGTCCCTACATCAACATGCCCGCGCACAAAGCCGGTGTTCAAATCCACAACGCTCACGTCGTTGCTGCCAGCATTGGCAACGTACAGCCGCCTGCTAAAGCGATCCAGCGCTACCGCAAACGGCATGTTTACAGGCCGCCCCGCCGTCGTCAGATTGATTTGCTCTGCGGGCTGCGCCTGCATTTCCCGCAAATTCAGCACGCTTACAACCGGTTGGGCGATACGGTCATAGGTCAGGTTAGCCGCAGATGTGTTCAACTGCGTTTGCGGCAGGTAAACCATCCCGCGCGTAATATCCAGCGCAACTGCCGCTGAGATACCGCTATCCACGCCTGTAGAAACGGTTTGCGCCACCCGCCCCTGAGGCAAATATATCAGGCTGAACTCGCCGCTTTGAAAATGGGTGACGTAGATAAATTCGCCCCACAGCGCCAGCCCGGTGGGCATCGGCGGGGTGGGGATGCGGGTTGTAATTTGACCCGTGAGCAGGTTGATGCCGACTATCTCGCCGCTTATTTGCAGCGCCACATATGCCAGCGCGTTATCGCCAGCCACCACGCTCACTGCGCCTACGCCGCCCAGATCAACTGTGCGTTCTACAAAGGCTTCAGCGAAATTTTCAAGGTTTACGATGCTCAGGGTGTTATCGCCATGATTGGCAACCACCGCACGGCGGCTGTCCGGCGTAATCGCTACCGCGCGCGGTTCACTGCCTACGTCCACTTCCGCGTAAATCAGGTCAAGCACAGGCGCGAAAATGGTGATGCTGTCTGAAAGCATGTTGGCGGCAACGATGGTGCGCCCGTCCGAAGGCATCAGCGCCAACGACTGGCTGACATAGCCGGGTTCAAAATTGGCGTTCGGCAGCGCGAACAGCGGCAGCGGCGTTGAGGTTGAAACTGTTTGCGCGATGGCGGGCAGCGGCTGTTTGCCAGGCAGCAGCAGGCAAAACGCCAGCAGCGCCAGAAACAGGCCTGCCCCGATGATACGCTTCATTTTGCTTGCTGACCGGTTCGTTCTCATGCGCGTAATTATAGACGCACGAGGGCTGACCCGCGCAACCCGCCCGAAAGTCCTTATGGGGCGCATCATAGAAACGGTTTGCCGACTATTTTTAATTTGAGGATGCTGAGGGCGGATGATGCGGCGTTTATTTCCTCTCATTCCTCTCTCCGCGAGGGGCGGAAAAGCGGGCAAAGCCCCGAAGGAAAGAAAAGTATTTCAACGCCCAACGCTTGAACTGTCGAGCTGGAAATAGCTGCTAAAGCAGGTTGAACGCATCTGAATTTTGGCGCGCCGCGCTGCGAAAACAGCGGAATTTTGATCCTGGCGAACGCGGAATGACTGGTGAGGTTACGATTCTCGCAGTAATGCTTCAATGTCAATCATGGTTTTATGAGCGACTCCGGCGGGCGCTTTGAGGTTGAAGGTCAGGATGCGGCGGTTATGTTCGGCGGCGGCGGCGCGGATGGTTTCCAGGTTGTAGCGCCACTGGCGTTCGGTTTCAGCGCGATCCTGCGCCGGGGTGTAGCTGCGTGAGGCGGAGTCCAGCCCCGCGCGGCGGCGGCTTTGCGCGCGCTTGAGCTTCAGAACGATGGACTCGCGGGACTGGTCGAGCGACTTGCTCTCTAGAATCCAGTCTGGCGCCAGGTCGTTATCGCGCAGCACCTTATGAGCCATACGCAGGTGTTCAGGGGTATGCGCCTCATCTTCAAAGTTGATCGGCTTGCCAGCGCCAGGCAAGTCATCAAAGGCTCCGTTGTCCATCGCATCGCGGATCGCGTCATCTAGAAAGGTCATTTTCAAGGCACCGTGAAAACGCTTTGCGCCCGGCCTTCGCGGTCGGTTAAGGTCACTGATTCGCCCGATGAGAAGGCGGCCTGTTCACGATCCCAGTAAAGGGCGATAGGCGTATCGTCACCCACGCGGGTAAAAATGGTGAGCTGCCCACCCTGAAACAGGCGGCGCTCGTTCGGGAATACGAAATTATTGCCGTCGTTATCGCGCAGCGACCAGCCAGAGAGATCGACAACCGGGCCATTATTGCGAATTTCAACGGCTTCGGCGGTGATATTGCCGGGATCAACGATGCGGACGATGGCAACCTGCGCGTTAGCGGCGGTAGGTGGCAGCGTGGAGGTTGGCGTATGGCTAGGCGTGAAGGTGCCCGTCGGCGTGGGGCTGGAAGACGGCGTTTCGGTAGGCAAGCTGGTGGAGGTGGCCGTCGATTCTGGCGTATCGGTGTACTGCGAAGTGTTACTAGGCGTTGGCGAAATGGTCGCGGTTGGCTCGAACGTGCCGGTTTCGGTGGCGGCAATCGCCAGCGCAGTTAGCGGGCAGCCTTCCAGCGGGATGATCAATGACTGGCCGATTTGCAGGAATGCGGCGTCTTCTTCGCTGAGGCCGTTGACCGCGAGAATATCGAACACGCTGACATCATATTCAACGGAGAGGCCAGCCGGCGTATCACCCGATTCCAGCGTGACGGGAATACAGTTCTGAGGCAGCGCGGTGGCAGCAGAAGCCAGTAAGGGGCTGGTTGTGCCGTCCGCAAGCTGAGTTTGATCCAGCGTGGGCAAGGCGCTGAGCGTGCCTGACGTTTGCTGTTCAATTTCATTGATGATGTTGGTGGGAAGCTGCACTACTCCGGCGGGCAGGGTGGCGGTGATCACCATCAGCGTCGGGCCAGCATTCGGGTTGGGTGTGGTGGTGATCACTACGGGCACAGTGATAACCATCGGGCTTTGTGATGACTCTTGAGGGCGGCTGTTGTTGAGCAGAGAAATCGCGATGAGGACGACGCCAAGCGAGACGAGAATATTGATTAGAATGAAAAGGAGTGATGAACTCCGCCGCATGTGCGCTCCGCCCGTTTCAACTATGGTACGACAGTCAATAAGTTTCGGAGTTTAGCACATGGTGTGACGTTGGACAAAGTACGTTGGGAATACGGCGGAAAACAGCTTTTCGCCCTTTTTTGCAGCGGCTGAGGGGCTTTGAAGGCATAAAAAAAACTGCCCTCTCACGGGGGAGAAGGCAGTTTTGAGCATGGACAGCGCAAAGATCAGGGCGTTGATTTCAAGGTGGCGATAGTATCGCAAGCAGGGCAACTGCCATCGGGACGGATGATCGCAAAGCCGCCCTGCGGATCGTCATCTACGAAGCGATCAAAGTCCACATTGAAGATAATGAACAGGTCAATTTCAGCGTCGTCTTGCGTGGAGGCGACAACGACAGCGTCACGCAGCCACTCGGCCTGTTCCTGCACCGAAGTACCAGCAGCCCATGCAAACGGGGCGGGAAGCGCAGGGAAGCCTTCGCCGCTCAAGTAGCCGATTTCGCTGAAGCACAACGGCATGGGCGTGCCGCGCACCGAGAACGGATACGCTGCGCGCTGGATCATCAGCGGCAGGTAACGGGTCGGGTATTCGCCACGCGGGTCACCACCTTGCGCGGTAGGCGGCAGGATGCCTTCGTTATAGTGCACGCCGATGCAGTCAGCATAATTGGCCGCGCCAGAAGAAGCCATCTGGTCGTAGTACACGTTATCGTCGCAGCCGCCCTGACCGCAGCCGCCGAAGAAGCCGGTGGGGGCAGGCGCGCCGGTGACGACCATCACTTCTTCATTGACAGACTTGATGGTTTCATACGCCTGACGCAGCAGATACACATATGACTGACCGTTGATCATTTCGGCAGGCCATTCGCGGTCAATATTCTGCTCGTTCCACACCTGAATAGCATCCGCGCCGAGATCAGCCACCTGCGCTACAAAGCCAGCGTACAACGGGGCATAAGTTTCCAGACCGATGGCGCGCAGCTCGTACAGATCGCCGGGGATGCTAAGCAGGATTTTGAAGCCGTTTTCATGCGCAAAGTTGATGCGGTCACGGGCAACGTCCAGAAGCGAGGCATCGCCGTTGATATAACGAATCTGGAATTTCATCCAGGTCATGCCCGCGCCACCGATGAGTTCGGCGGCAGTCAAATCCATTTGATCCATATGCCCGCCTACATTCAGCGGCAGCAGGTTCACGATTTCGGGCGAAGGCACAACTTCGGGGCCGCTGGTTTCCGGTTCTGTCGGGGTTTCAGCGCCAGCGGTATTGCTCACGCGGATCGGGCCGACGATTGTCTGCTCGGTGCCGCCAGTGGTCAGCGATGCCGTCAAGCGAAGGGAATAGACGCCATTGGGGATAATGGTGGTATCCCACTGGGCGATCACGCCGCCAACTACCGGCGCGCGACCGGGCAGCGTGACCGGCGTCCATGAGGCGCTTGCAGGATCAAGCGCAAATTCAGCTACTTCAAGAAAATAGGCCTGTAAATTAGGCGGGTTCACGGTGCCGACGACATCCACCACGCCGCTAACGGTGATAGTGGCCTGCGGGCTGGTAATGTTCAGGTTGGCGCTCTGGGCGAAGGCGGTTGTGCCAAACGCCAGCATGAGCAGCAAGCTGAACAAAAACAAGATGCGACGCATATTGAAATTCTCCTGTTTTTAATTTGGGATGATTATGGCAGAGGAAAACTTCGCAAACTCTGATTTCTACCCTACATTATCCCTGCGCGCCCGTGCCCCCTCATTTATGGGTGAAGTGTGGCGATGAAACGGGGGCGGACGGACGTTGAACAGTAACGCGGGCAGATTTAGAGATGATCTGCCCGCGCTGCCTTCAAAATCAGAGAAACTTAACTGCAGCCACCCTGTTGCAGTATGTAGCGGGTGGTCTGAACGTTATCGGCACGGGTGGTTTCGGGGATCTGTGCCTGCGGATCAATGGTCAGGGTGATGGTGTGTTCTTCATTGAAGAAGGTGCTGATCGTCAGCGGCATATCTACGCGGAAGGTTTGACCGGGTTGAAGCACAGGGAAACCACCGATAGTTGAACCCTGTACCGTGCCCGATGCAGTGTGCGTGTCTACCAGCGAAATTGTGCCGCTGAAAGCAGTGGCCTGCGAACCAAGATTGGCAACGTCAAAGCCGACGTTGAAGGTTTGCGCGCAGACCGGCGGGTTAGGCGCCAGAACGACGATACCTGCCACCAGGTTAGCGGTGGTGACGGGCGTGGGGGTTGCCGGAACCGGCGTAAAGGTTGGGGTAGCGGGCGGCGGCGGCGGCTGAATACGCGGCAAGCGCGAGGTTTCACCGGTCACTTGCAGCACCGTCGGGGACATCCAACCTAAGCCACCGCTGGGCAACTGCACCTGATACCAGCCAGTACCCTGATTGCTGATGCCGACCAAATTCACAACGGCGCCCTGTGGCAACGAAGCAATCGCCGGGAAATTGGTGCCGTCGCCAGTACGGACGTTGGCGGATGCTGTAGTCACCGTGCCGCGCGGTGTCGGGTCTTCAGTTGGGACAAGCGTTGCCGTCGGGATGCCCGTAGGAATGATCGGCGCTGCGGTAGGCACTGCGCTGCCGCTGCCGGGGAATGGAATGCCCAACAGATCAAATACGGCGACCAACACCGGATCGGGATTGTTGACGACGCGCAGCGGGCCGCTAAGCACCACAATCGGGTTTGCGCCAGTGCGGTTGACGGTCAAACGAAGTTCATAGAGGCCATCGGGAATGAGCGTGGTATCCCAGGTGCCGAGCAGGCCTTGAGTGACCGGCGTGTTGCTGGGCAGAACTGCCGGGAAGAAGGTTGGAACCTGGGTCGCGACGCCAGCTTCAGGCGTGGTCGCAGGATCAAATGCAGATTCTGAAAGGGGTCTAAATTCAAGGAAATAGTTAGACATGCCTTCAGCAGCAGCATTGCCGATGATCGGGAATTGGCCGCTTACCGTGTATACCGGCGGCGGGAAGATGATGTCAGCGTCCGGATTGGAGGGCGCAACCTGCGCGGCTGCCGGGGCAACAGCGAGCGCGGTCAAGGCCAGCAGAAGTAAGACCACGATCTGCCAGCGGGATAAACGAGCTGAGATTCTCATCAGCCTGTCCTTTCTTTGTATTCCGTTAGGTCAACGGCATAATACTACACGAATTTGGGATTCATAAACACACCGACACTGCCCATATAGACAAATGTCCTACCGCCTGTTCATCGCCCTGGATTTGCCAGAGACGGTAAAAACTGCGCTTGCGGCGCTGCGAGCGCCGATAGAAGGCGCTGCATGGGTGAAACCAGAAGGCTTTCATATCACGCTGAAGTTTTTAGGCGATGGCAACGACGACGCGCGGTTGGAGGCTGTGCAGGCGGCGCTGGCAGGGATTGAGGCGCGGGCGTTTGATTATGCGCTGCGAGGCGTAGGGCGGTTTCCTGACGCTGTTAAGCAACCAGCGCGGGTGCTGTGGGTGGGCATTCAGGCCGCAGATGAATTTTCAGCGCTGTGGGTGCAAGTTGAAAATACGATGGCGAAGATCGGCTTTTTGCCAGAACGACACCCGCAGACGGTTCGCCCACATATTACGCTGGCGCGAATAAAAAAAGGCGGGAATGCGGCGGCAATCACGGCGTTTCTGGAGCGGCATCACGGGTTTCAGATGGCGGGCTTACGGGCGACGGAATTTTGCCTGTTTTCCAGCCAGCTTTCGCCACAGGGCGCGACCTATACGCGCATGGGCAGCTATTTCCTGAAATAATGGGGGAACGGCAAGATCCACCTTTATGCAATTGGGGCGGACATTCTTAAATATGCTTACTGTGTCACCAGAGTGGATGCGCTCTAGCACGCGCCCATGTTTACCTTCGCAGCGGATTTTGTAGATCGCGGATTCTGAAACAAGCCCATCATGCGTTTACAACGTTTCGGGTTGATATTTCTGGCGGTGTTTGTCGCCTTCATCGGGGCAAGCGCGTATTACTACACGGTTTTCCCGATCCGCATCCTGACGCACATCGTCTTGACGATCTGCTTTGCCGCATGGTTGATCAGGCGGATGCGGCGCGGGGTTGGCCTGCCGAAAACGGCGCTGAACCTGCCGCTTTTCGCGCTGGTGGGCGTGTGGGCGCTCTCGATCCTGTTTGCTCAAGACCCGCGCATGGCGCTGGAAAGCGCATGGCTGCCATTCATCAATGTGTTGATCTACTTCTTCATCGCGGCGATGTTCCGCAGTGGGGCGCAGCGGCTGGCTTTTGAAACTCAATTCATGCTGGCGACGCTGGCGGTGATCATGGCGGCGGTGCAGTTTGGATCATTCCTGTTTGGCTGGGGGATTACACCGGAAACGGTAGTGGGATGGCTGGAAACCGGACGCCCGCCGATCTCGCCACAGTTATATTTGCCGCTAGGGGTGAGCACATGGCTGGCGGCTTATGTGACCCCGCTGGCGCTGGTCAGTTTCGCATGGTCGCTGACGGCGCGGCGCAAAGATGAACGGTGGGTGCTGCGTATTCTGGCGGCGCTGCTGCTGCTGACGCTGGTAGGCACGTTCAGCCGGGGCGGTTTTCTGGCGCTGGGGGTTTCGCTGCTGATCTTCGGCGGGCTGCAATTATACGCGCCTTTACGGAAGCGATTTGGCGCGGCGGCGCTGCTGCTGCCAGCCGGCGTGCGGTAGTGGCGCTTGTGGCGGTCATTTTGATCATTGGGCGCAACCCCGGACGGCTATCGGGCGATGAACTGCGCTTGAACCTGTGGCAAAGCGCGGTGAAGGCGATACAGGAACGCCCGGCGTTAGGCTATGGGATCGGCGGCTTTGGGCGTGCGGCGCGTGAATTTCGCGATCCGGCGCGGGTGGATGACCGGCTAGGCACAGCACATAACATCTTATTGAACACGACGGCGGAAACGGGTATTCCCGGCGCGGTTGTGCTGATCTGGATTGCCGGGACGGTGGTTGTTTGCTGGTGGCGGCAGCGGCGAAATGCTGACAGCGCGTATCGGATACGGCTGGACGCGGCGCTAGCGGCGTTGGCCGCGCTGGCGGTGCAGAGTATGGTGGATTTGTTCACTGCTACGCCGATTGTGATGCTGGCGGCGCTGCTGGCGGCTTACTGCGTGATCCCGCTCAAACTGCCTGACGGCAAACGGCTGCGTGAGGGGAAGAACGGCGCGGTTGAAATGGCTGCGGCTGGCGCGGCGCTGGTGATTGTGCTGGGATATGGCCTTTTCTGGATACAGTCGGATCGGGCGCAGGCGGCTTTCGGGCGCAGCGTTCGCAACGGCAATCTTGAGGCGGCGCAGGAAGCGGCGGCGATTGATCCCGGCCTGCATTTATACCCCTTGCAAATCGCTTATCTGACCGGATTGGACGCACACACGCCAGAACAGATCGCGGAAGCGATTCAGCTTTATGAAGCAGGGCTGGCGCTGGAGCCGACGTGGGATACTGGCTGGATCAATCTGGCGGCGCTTTACGAACGGGCGGGGCAGATCGAGCAGGCAGTGAACGCGCTGGAACAGGCGGCAGCGTTTAACAGCGCGAATGCCGCTGGTTTCAACCTGGCGCGGCTGCGAGAAGAATATGCTTTAGCGCCAGAAGATGAGATCGTGGCTGGATACCTGACATTCTTAGAGCGCGGGGGGCTGCCATTTTCGGGATTCTGGCAGGAAACGGCGCTGCGGCGGGATGCGCTAGAGGCCTATTACGCGGAAGCCAACCCTGAGCTTCAATACCGTATCGCTGAAGGCCTGTTTCCTGAGCGGCTGGACGAGATTGACGGGGACGGCAGCGCGTGGATAGAAGCCATGCGTGCAGCAGATACGGAAACGGCGGTAATGGCGATGGATCGGGCGGTGAGCAGCGCGCCAAGCTATGGGGATTATGCGGCGGCGCGCGCGCAAGTGATGATCCCGCTGCTGCGCGATAACGCGACGCTGGCTGAATTTGAATTCTGGCTGAAGCGGGCGCAGGCGCTGCGGACGGTTTACGAACTGCCGGATCGCATTCGGCTAGAGGCGGCGCAGGCTTTGAATTTGCCTTTTGAGCAGCTAGAGCCTTATTTACTGGGGGCAGTTCCGCCGCGTATTCTGGCGCAGAATTTTGAGGGCGTGTTATTTGGCGGGCGCACGGCGGCCTTCATGCTGTACCCGGAAATGCGGCTGCCGGGGCCGGGCTACAGCTATATGGAACCCTGGTATCTTGCCGCCGCACATGCCGAATCCGTCGGGGATACTGAACGGGCGAGAGAACTCTACCGCGCTATCCTGGATTACGCGCCGGATGAACGCGCTGCCGCCGAACGGTTGGCGGCATTGGAGCAGAATTAGCCATGCTGGGGCGATGGCTTCCCCGCATCTTGTTGGGCGTTTTCTATGCCTATATGGTGGCGATTGCTGCTACCTATAACGGCATATTAGATGTTGGGCAGCGGCTGAACGGCATCTGTTTTCTGGGCATATTTGCCGTTTTCTGGCTGCTGGCACGCTGGCGGCGCGGCTGGAAATGGCATGCCGATCCGCTGGATATGGCGATGGTGGCGTGGATCGGGGCGTTTGGGCTGTCCTTTCTGACCAACATTGAGGATTGGCGGCGGATCGCTATCGGGCTGTGGTTCATGGCGGCGTATATTGCTGGTTATTACGCGCTAAGCGATACGCTTGCCAATAAGGGAATGAGCCGCTGGGCGCTGCTGGATGCGCTGCTGATCGGCGGGCTGGTGGTGGTATTCACCGGATGGCTACAGATTTTTAATTCGCTGCAAGCAGGCGGCGGCGTGCCGCGCCCTGTAGGGACATTGGGCAATCCGAACACGCTGGCGGCGGTGCTGGTGGCGTTCCTGCCGATTGCGCTGGTGCGGGCGGCACAAAGCAAGGCAAAAGTGCCAAAAATTGTGCTGATGGCGTACTGCCTGCTGATGCTGGCGCTGCTGGTCACGACTTTTTTCGCGCGGCGCCTGGATCGGTGGGGCGGCGGGGCTGATCTTTTGCGGGTTGTGGCTGCTTTACAGGCCGGGGGTTGGACGGTACACCGCGCGCGTGTGACCGTACCAGCAGCCTGAGCAGCGGGCGCAAGGCGCTGGTCGTCATGGCTGGGCTGGCGGCGCTGGCGGCGCTGGTTGGCGGCGCGGTGTTTATCGTCTATTCACTGGGCTTTTCCGGGCGAACGGCTGACCTGCGAACCTTCATTTATGAAACCGCGATACAGATGTTCATCGAAAAGCCGATAGTGGGGTATGGCGTGTTCACATTCGGCGCGGGGCTGGCACGGCTGACCCGACGCCGCCCACTGCCCCGCACAGCCACGCGCACAATTTGCCGCTGCATATTGGCGCGGAATTAGGCCTTGTGGGGCTGGCGGCGCTGGCGCTGATGGTGTTTCTGGTCTACCGCGCGGGACGGCGTAACCTGCGATTGAGCCAGACATTTGAGCCAGATGCCGCCGCCGCTGCTGGCGGGGCGGTGATCGCGATGAGCGTGCATCACTTGTTCGACCTGCCGGCGATGAATCCTGCGGTGATGATCACCGGGCTGATGGTGCTGGCGGCGCTGGTTGTGCCTGGCACCGGCAAGCGCGGCGCTGTCGCGGCGTGGATGGGTGCGCGGGGTGCTGCTGATTGTCACGGGTGGGGCGCTGTTTGGGCTGGCGCTGACGGCGGCGATCCGATACCGTGATTACTGGTGGGCGCTGAGTGACAACGTGAACGCGGGTAACTGGGTAGGCGTGGCTGATGCGCTGGATAGGGTGGCAGAAGGCGATCCCGACTTCGCGCCGTATTACCAGCAGCAGGGGCTGGCGCTGAGCATTGCCGCCATGCAGGGCGATGCAACGGCAGTACCCCGCGCGATAAGCGCATTTGAGCGCTTCGTTCAGCTTTCGCCGCAGTATGCGTCTGGATGGGCGAGCCTGGCGGCGCTGTATGCACAGGCCGGGCAGATTGATGAAGCGGCGACTGCGCTGCAACATCTGGCGGCACTTTCGCCCCCTGCACTTGAAAGCTGGCGTGAGACTGGCGCGGCTTACGGCGAATACGATCCTGACGAGCCGATTGCGGCTGACGATCCGGACTACCCGGTTCAGCAGAATATCAATTACATCCAATGGCTGCATCTGGCGTTTCCACGCACATTTGCGCCGCAAACTACGCTTCCGCTGCCGGATGAGGTGTGGGCGCAATTTGATAACAACTCGTAAAAGTCGCTTTACATTGATTAGAATTGGGTTATAAAGATCACATAACATTGATCAATGCAAAGGAGAAAGTACGATGCCAGATATTGGGGGAATGGTTGGCGGAACGGTAGGGCTAACGGTGGGGATCATCATTGTCAGCTTCATCTTCGCCGGTGTGATCGCGTTCGTCGTCATTCGCTGGTCACGTAAATATTCTGGCAAGGATGCCGCATCGCAGGAACTGCTGCGGACGGGCATACCGGCGCAGGCGCGCATTGTTCAGATTACTGAAACCAATATGTATATCAATGAAATGCCGGTACTGAACCTGCTGCTGGAAGTGTATCCGCAGAATGGGCAACCGCCGTATCAGGCATGGGTACAGCGGCGCGTGCCGATGTATCAGATGATGCAGTACCAGATCGGCGCTTCCCTTCCGGTGCGCTTCAATCCGGCAGACCCGACCAAGATTGCGATTGCGATGTAGGCGCGTTTTACTGCCTGACGCGCGAGCCATCAAGCGCGAAATGCTGGCTATAGATGCCCCCGTGAATAATCGGGCGGTATTACAAGATCATCAGAAGAACAGAGGCAAAAACGCGCGGAGAAGGCGCGTTTTTTTGTTGACAACAGGACGAAATTCCCGTTCATTGTGCCAAACCTTTTCGTTTATGCCTTCAGTTAGGGACTATACTGAAAATGGCGGTTCAAATTGGCTGATTTTGATGTGGTGAAAATATGGCATCTTTGCCCCGTATACTGACAGTTGATCCTACCGGAACGGCAGCGCAGCTTACCCGCGCGGCCTTAAATTTGCTGGAGCGACACGTCATTCAAGTGGACGTTCCAGGCGATCTTGAGGCTCTGGACGAGCTGGAGAATGGCCGGTTCAGGATCGTGATTGCCGCGCTGGTGCTATCAGATACTTTTGACGGCATTGCGCTGGCAAAGCGCATCAAACAGATTCAGCCGGAAGCGAACATCGTTTTAATAGGCGATGAGGATAATACGGAATTTGAGCCGCAAACGCGCGAAGAGGCGAGCTTTTTGTACATGCGGCGGCCACTGGATGGGGCGCAGTTTGTGCGTGTGCTGTCAGCGGCGTTAGATGGCAAAGATATTGTGGCAGCAGCCTACAGCGCGCCGCCGCCCAAAGAGCGTACCCGTGAAGAAGCGGCGGTGATTCCTCCGGTAGATGTTCGCGCGGCCGGGCGCATTATTGATACGCTGCTTAACGATGTGGGGGCGATGGCGGTAGTGCTTTCCAACCGCGCCGGAGAAGTGCTGCTGGAACACGGGGCAGTTGGCTATATTGATCGCGATGATTTGACGAACGCACTGCTGCCAACGGTGGGCGCGACCATTGGGATGGGGCGTATCGTTGGCGGGCATTCCTCATCGCTGATGGTGTATGACGGCGCAAACTACAGCGTGTATGTGATTTCGGTTGGCTTACACCATTTTCTAAGCCTTGTTTTCAACGCGGCAACGGGCGCACGCGCGATGGGCGCGGTAACACGGTACGGACGGCGCGCGTCTGAAGACCTGATCGCTCTGATCGGGGCAAGCGCGCTGATCGCTGAAGCGCCTGCGACTGAGGGCAAACGCAAGAAACGCACCACCACGACGGTGGCGGCGGTGCAGCTTGAATTAGATGTAGAAATGCCGATTGAGCCAACGGTGGTGAAGGCTGAAGAATGGGGCGACGCGCCGGTTGAACCGGCACACGCTGAGCTGCCGCTGCTAGAGCCGATTCAAGACCTTGACATCACCATTTTTCAGCAAGATTTGAACGTGCTGGATGAAGGCGCGCTGGAAGACCTGTTTGACCCTGACAAGCTGGCGGAAATTGCCAACGAAACCCGCCGCGAGCGCGGCCCACTGACGTATGATGAGGCGCGGGAACTGGGATTGATTCCGTAGCGTTGGCGGTTGATCACCGGCTGCTGCCCCTTTACCCGACACGGCAAATTTAACCAACTTTCGCTATTCAAACTTAAGATTGTGATTGATCAGCGGTTTTTGTAGACTATGCATACGGCGAATTTAGGGTGTATGCTATGGCGGTTAGAACTGTTGATAAGAGTGAAGCCATTCATTCAACAGCCAAACATCTTCAAAGAATAGGCATATTGATTGTTGCCTATAATGCTGTCACTACCCTCACTAAAGTTCTCACACGTATTCCGAAACAAGTGTGGGCAGATGTTGCCGAAGTGGTTGTTTTTGACGATGCCAGTCAAGACGCAACTTATGAGCTTGGTATTGGCTATAAAACCCTCTCCAATACCGCAAACCTAACCATTTTTAAGAACGAGAAAAACTTAGGCTACGGCGGAAACCAGAAGGCCGGCTATCAATATTTTATAGATAAGGGCTTTGATGCTGTTGTTCTGCTGCATGGGGATGGGCAATATGCCCCGGAAATGCTGGCTGAGATGTATCTGCCCATCATTAACGGCGAGGCGGATGCTGTCTTTGGCTCACGCATGATGAAGGACTTTGGCGGCCCACTGAAAGGGGGGATGCCAATCTATAAGTATCTTGGCAACCGTATTTTGACGGTAGCTGAGAATGCCGCGTTGGGGATGAAGCTCACTGAATTTCACAGCGGCTACCGGGCTTACAGCCTGAATGCGCTGCGCCAGATTGACTTTACGCACATGACCAATGATTTTCACTTCGATACCGAAATCATTATTAAGCTGCATCATCAGGGATTTCGAATCAAGGAAACCCCCATCCCCACGTATTATGGGGATGAGATTTGCTATGTAAACGGCATGAAATATGCGCGTGATGTGATGCGTTCGGTGTATCGCTATAAATCCACTGTGCGCTCAACCAAACGCTACCCGGAATACGAAGAATATTTCACGCACTAC
This sequence comes from Chloroflexi bacterium OLB15, assembly GCA_001567085.1. Classification (GTDB taxonomy): domain Bacteria; phylum Chloroflexota; class Anaerolineae; order Aggregatilineales; family Phototrophicaceae; genus Flexifilum. Next base: position 8,649 of record LMZS01000054.1, on the reverse strand, counting down.
CCCTTGAAGCAAAGCCGCCACAGCAGTCACGATTACTTTGAACGGTTGATTGGGCGGAATCAGGATGTGCTTGATTTAGGCTGCGGGGAAGGCTTCTTTTCCGAACGTGTTGCCGCTAAAAATAACCGTGTTGTGGGCGTGGATATGCTTAGCGAACCGCAAAAGGCAGCGTTTTTAGCGGAATATTATCGCGCGGATTTGAGCAATGGACTGGATGATGTTATGCCCGCGCTAAAGGGGCGGACTTTTGACAAGATACTGCTGCAAGACATCATTGAACACTTACCCCACCCAGAGCGCATCCTTCAAGATTGCCTTGCGCTTTTAAAGCCAGGCGGGCAACTGCTGGTTTCTGTGCCAAATATCGCCAATATTACTGTGCGAATGGCGCTGCTCTTTGGGCGGTTTAATTACACGCAGCGAGGAATTTTGGATAAAACCCACGTTCGCTTTTTCACGCGGTCTACCGCAAGGCGGATGCTTGAAGAAAACGGTTATGAAATTATCATGCAAAAGGCCACGATCATACCTTTTGAGCTGGCGCTAGGAATTCCGGAATCCAGTTCGGTGGCAAAGATTCTGAACAACGGCCTGGCATTTACCACGAGGGTGATGCCGGGTCTGCTGGGCTATCAACTTTTATATAGCGCGCGTCCTAAGCCGCCCCATTCCGAAAGACAGTAACATTGAGATTGAAAAATTGGATAGCTTTGGCGGCAGCTATGCTGAACCGGCTAGCTGCGAATACGTGGTTTGCTTATCTTACGATACTACTGCTTCAACTTAAAGCGGTGAATGGGATGTGGTTGTATCGCGATATATCTATCGGCGATACGGGGATGTATACCATTTATGCCGGGGAATGGTTCAACAACTTTAGCTCAACCATCGCCTGGTCGCCGTTATATGGCCTGTACTACGGATTTTTGCGGAACTTTTTCACCGATGCCTATACGCTGAATATCGCTCATCGCCTGATATTAGTTTGTGTACTCACGCTGCTTTTACTAGTAGTGCTGCGTCGCTTGCTGCCCGCAAATATCGCATGGTTGATGGCCGCGTGGTGGGCGGTAACGCCGGTCGTTCATAATACGCTCTATGAAGTGCATCTGTTTGCGGTGCTGCCAACGCTCATTGGCCTGTTGTTTGCGACGATGAAACCTCGTGGATGGACGCGGGGGGCGGTTATCGCGGTGCTGCTGATTGCGGCTGTGCTGGTACGGAATGAAACCTTCATTGCGTTGATCGTGTGGAGCGCAGGCTGCATCGTCTGGGAAGTGAAACAGTTTTTCAGGTTTCCAGAACAGCGAAAACGCATCCGTTATTACCTATTGGCGTATGGCGTTCCGGCATTGATCGCGGTGAGCGTTATCGGGTTTTTCTACGGGCGCTCCACGCAGAAATTCATGAGCCAATCGAACCAGCAAACGACAAGCCCGATTGTGTATTACTTCTACCGACCACCAGAAGAATACCCCGATCTTTCGGCTGAACTGGCGTTAAAACACAACCTGAACATCTGCCAGATCTATGCATATAACTACCAGCAGCGATTTGATGATTGGACGCTAAGCCCCTGGACCGAATGCCAGGATTTGATGCAGCGCGATTTTGGCGTAGACCAGCCCAGCATGATGCAAGCGATACGGCTAAACCCACGCGCAATGCTGGATTATTTTTTGTGGAATGTGCGGTTAATTCCCGATGGATTGCAGATTTTGCTGTTTGATGCAACTTCTGGCAGCGGGCAGCCTGACTATATTCCACGCAATACGGGATCCCTCTTTGCGGGGGTGATGGGAATTGTGCTGCTGCTGGTGATCGCTTCAGGGCTGGTGGTGTTCTGGAGGCAGCGGCGCTATTGGTGGGAAGTATGGTTTAGAGACCGCGCATGGGCATGGCTGTTTTTTCTTGGCGTGATTTGCATTATGAGCGTGGTGATGATCATGCAGCGCCCGCGACCATCGTATATGATGCCGCTTTTCATCGTGATGCTGGCGTTCACAGGGTCTTGCATCTATATCCTCTCTGAAAAGATGCGCTGGCTGAAGAACGTGCTGCTGCTTCAGCCAATATTTGCGATTGCGCTGATCATCTTTCTGCCGCCCTATTACACGCCAGAATATGCCACCCCGCATACCGGCGTAGGGCGACCTTTTTACACCCAATATACGCGGCTGATTGATTTTCGAAACCAACTTGAACAAATTGATGATATGCACCGATTTGTAATGCGCGGTGATCCGAATCAGCTTTGCATGTTCATTCTGGAGCGGGAATGCCTGATGCCGAGATTCGGGGAACTTTTAGCCGCGAAGCCGGCGGAAATATCATTGGGGGAATGGCTGGCGCAGCAGCATGTAGCCCTGTTCTATATTGATGAGCATCTGATGACGAACCCGGAAATAACAGCACTTCTTGAAAATGCCGAAGCGACTGGTTGGGAAATTCTGGCTGAAGTACATGGGGATGCTGCTCACTGGGCGTTGATTCACTATGTGGGCGGGAATTGAGTTTGTAGCAAACACAATCAAGGATGATTGATCACCGCGCTTGCCAGCACAACCGCACCTGGAATCGCAAACTATATTTTGCATCGTCAGTGTTGGATAACTGATCCGGATTGTGCGATTTCTCAATGGGGCAGATCGCCCCTCTTAATGGAACATCTGTTTCATCTTCCCGTGAGCCTTAAGAAAAAATGTACAAGATTCATGGAGTTGACCCATTGCCATCTTAAAAAGGTGGGTTATGATATTCGTACTAAGGTATAAATTCGGTTTGTTTATTGTGTAAAGATTGTTTGTTTTTTTAACTTCCGTTGAGCGGTGGGGGGACACCATGCCCAACAAACCTTTGGATGTAGACAGTACTGATGTCCTACTTTTCCTTCTGGAGACACAATCTTCCGGCGATCGTACCCGGACGAAGATTCGTGATCGCTGCCAGCTAACGCCGAAGCACGCAGAGGAAGTTCTGCGGCGCTTAACCGATCTTGGGTTGATTACCAAAGTAAGCGATTACTACAACCTGACGCCAGCGGGTAAAACCAAAGCCAAAGAGCTTGATCTTGTTCGTAAATCTCCAGGCGGTGATCAAACGCATATCACGCTGCATGGGGATGTGTTGAACAGCAGCCTGACCGTGACGGGCATCAGCGAAAACGTAATCGCGACACCGGCCAAGCCTAAACCGGCCACGGACGTGAGCACACAGCAGACCCGTTTTGAGGCGCTAGCGACGCCGCTGGATTACAGCGATGTGACCGGCATGGCGCCGGTACCCCCTATGCTGGCCAACAAAGATGGCGATCCAACACTGGATATTAGTGACCGGCCCATCCCGCCATATACCATACATCCGCTGCGCTTCACCGATACGTCGTTTCAGCAAAACGAGCGGTTGAAGCATGAGCCAGATATGGCGGTACGCTACGTATTGACCTTTGAAGACTATCCTGCGGCGCTGCCCTTGCCAGTGGTAGACCGCGACAGTATGGGGCGTTCACGCAGCAATGATATGTGGGTGCGCTATGATGGCTGCATTAGTGGGGAACACTGTCGTTTTCATATTAAGAAAACCAAAGGTGTTTACGAGCTGTATATCGAAGACCTGAAGAGTAAGAACGGCACTTTTGTGGACGGGCAGCGCATTGTTCCTGGCAAACAGGTGCCGCTGCGGCATGGCACGCGCCTGCGGATTGGGCGAACCAATATGATTGTGACCCAGATTGCAGAGCCGCTGCCGCTGCTTTCAGAGGCGTTGAAGAAGGCGGCAATGGTTGCGCCTCAACCTAAGGCGGCAGATAAACCTGTCGCAAAGACGGCTGACAGCACGCGCACGATCACAAAATAAAAAGCCGCAAATTTTTAACGAGGGGCGATATGACGAGGGGCGTTCAAGAATGGACGCCCCTCTTTTATTCAGGATTGTGCCCTTCGCCGGTGACACAGATGAGGACGGCAAAGACAGCCTGCCCCGCTCAAAATATTAACCATAACTGATATTTAGTATCTGAAAGATAGCGCGATGGCTGCATTGCTACAGCCCAGAATATGTGTTCATTTGAGGGTGGCGAACCAGCGATTCGCCCTATTTGCCGCCAAAAAGCGCGCGCCTGATTTTTGTGAATAATCCCGGCGGGCGCTCTTGATCTGCCGGTGTGGCGTTTCCGGTTAGGGCAGCTTCCTGCTCAATTTGCCAGGTTTCGATGGTCTGATGCCGTCCGGCAACAGCGTCGTGCTTTTCCTGCTCCTGCTGAGCCTGCTTTTCACGATGATAAAAGTCCTGGTTCATGGTTTGCCTCCAATATGAGTTTGGAATATTTTACAAACAAAAGTGGTTGTAATGGAACAATTTCATAAAGAGCATCGTCTTACCGATAGAAAAGCAAATCGTTCATCTGGATAACTGCTGGAGAATTGATCATGAAACGCTCGTTATTTGTTCTTTTGATGGTGATTTTAATGGGGTTTAGCGCAGTTGGCACGTTCGCCCAGCAAGGGTGTTTGATGCCGCCTAGCTGCCCGCCGGATGCTATCTGCGAAATCTGGTGCCCACCGCAGGGTGGTGTATTCACCAACCCCGACTGGCTGACAATTGATCATCACCGCGTATCGGTGAATATTGAAAACCAGATCGCTCAGACCAGCGTTAGCCTTGAATTTGTGAATGAAGGCGAAGGCTTGGCGGAAGGGACGTTTATATTTCCGCTGCCGGTTGGCGCTTCGGTGGACTCGCTGACCATGTTCATCAATGATCAGCCGGTAGAAGCGCGGATTTTGGAAGCTGACGAAGCACGCGCGACTTACGATGCGATTGTGCGCAGCTATCGCGATCCGGCGCTGCTGGAATACATCGGCAGGAACGCGATCCAGGCCAATATCTTCCCGATCCCGGTAGGTGAATCGCGCCGGATTGAGGTGACCTATTCGCAGGTACTGGAGCTGGATAACGGGCTGCTGCATTACTCGTATCCGCTGGATGTGAGCCGCCTAACCAGCCGCCGCCCGATTGAAGAAATGTCTATTAGCGTGCATGTGGCAAGTAACGAGCCGATCAGCACGGTGTATTCGCCCAGTCACGATATTGCAGTGTCGCGGGATGGCGATAACGCTTTCCGCGCAGGCTTCGAGCAATCCATGTTCACCCCCGATCAAGACTTCAGCCTGTATTACGGTATAGAGTCGGATGAAATTAGCCTGAACGCGCTGACATACCGCGAAGGCGCAAATGAAGATGGCTTCTTCATGCTGCTGGTGCAGCCGCCGCTGTCGCTGGATGTGGAGAATCTTCCTGCTCGCGATGTCATTCTGGTGCTGGATCAAAGCGGCAGTATGCAAGGCGAGAAGTGGGCGCAGGCACAGGCGGCTGCCGCTTATGTGCTGGAACATCTGAACCCGGAAGATCGGTTTAACGCGATATTGTTCAGCACGGGGGTTCGCACCTTCAGCGATCAGCTTGAGCCGTCGTCGGTGGCCGGCGAAGCGGTGGACTGGATTGACGGGCAGTTTGCTGAAGGCGGCACCAACATCAATGACTCGCTGCTGGCGGCACTGGATATGGTGGGTGAACGCCCGGCGACCATCCTGTTCATGACGGACGGACTGGCGACTGAAGGCGAGATGGATCCTGACAATATTCTCGCTAATCTGGAAATGGCTGCCCCGCAAAACGCGCGCATCTTCACTTTTGGCGTGGGGGATGATGTAGATACATTCCTGCTGGATGAAATCAGCGGCTCATTCCATGGCGCATCCTCTTACGTTCGCCCGAACGAGCGCATTGATGAAGAAGTTGCCAGCCTGTATAACAAGATCAGCGCGCCGGTGCTGCAAAATGCCGTGATCGAAATTGACGGCGTGCGCGTGGACTCGATGTATCCGGCAATGCCTGTTGATATCTTCGCCGGAACGCAGTTGACGCTGGTAGGCCGGTACCGCGATGGCGCAGAGGATGCCACCATTACCCTGACTGGCGATTACAACGGCGAACAGCGCAGCTACGTATATGATGGCTTCTCGTTCCGTGAACGCGGCGGCGGCGAAACTTTTATCAGCCAGCTGTGGGCGACACGGCGTATTGGCGACATGCTGAACCAGATTCGCCTGAATGGTGAAAACCCTGAATTGGTGGACAGCATCGTAAGCCTGAGCGTGCGTTATGGCATCATCACCCCGTATACCAGCTTCCTGCTGGACGAGAACGATATCCTTTCGCAAACCGGACGTGAAGCGGCGCAAGAGGAATTCTTTGCAGCAGCGCAAACGATGGCCTCTGAATCAAGCGGTGGATTTGCAGTAGGCGCAGCGGATATGGCCGCAAACCTGGCGAATGCCGCCGCGCCGCTGGCAGCGCCAACCGCAGGCATAGCGGGTGACGGGTTTGATAATGAAGCCCAGCAGAACGTAATCCAGACGGTCAACGGCAAGACCTTCATTTTACAAGGCGGTGTGTGGACGGATACCACGTTTGAGCCGGATACGATGGAGACGCAGAAGGTTGAGTTCGTGAGTGATGCATACTTTGACCTCGTGATGCAGCACCCGGAACTAGGCGAATACTTTGCGCTGGGTGAGCGGGTTATTGTGGTGCTGGACGGCGTGGCTTACGAGGTCACGTCAGAAGCAGCAGCGTAAGCTAATCCGCGTTAAGAATAGCAAGGGGGAAGGCTTTAGAGTCGTCCCCCTTTTGATTTCCCAACTCCTCAATTTCTGCCGCTGAAAACGGCTATTCAGGCAGAGTTTCGGCGGGTGGCGGGGATGCGGCGGGTAGGGCAACGCTCATCAGGGCGCTAATGCCGGACATGCTGAAATCGGTTTCAACGAGCACCTGCTTGATGAACAGGGTGATAGGTACGCCAAGAATTGCGCCCATCGGGCCGAGTACGAACGTCCAGAAGATGACGGCGCTGAAAGTGAACAACGGCGAAAGGTTAACCTGCGTGCCGATATAGCGCGGGGTGACAAAGTTTTCAACGACGTTGTTAATCACGGTGTAAAGGATGATGAAGATCACCATCGGCCAAAGCCCCTGCTCCAGAAAGAGGATGGCAGCAGGCGGGATGATGCCGATGATAAAGCCAACGTTGGGGATGTAGTTGCAGATGAGCGATAAGAAGCCCCACAAGAGCGCGAAATCAACGCCCATCACCAGCATAAGCGCGGTTTGCAATACGGCGATGGCTGCGCCCAACACAGTGCGCGACATGATGTAACGTTGTGACGAGACGATAAACTGTGTGGTCTTAGCCACGAACAGATTATCTTTGCCCACAGCAACGTTAGCGCGGCGGGCGATATCATCTGATTCCCAGAGCAGGTAGAGAAGAAACAGATAAGCCAGCACGACCAGGCTGACCGCAGAGAATACGCTGCTCAATGCCTGACGGATCACGCTAAACAGGGTTTCAACCGGCACAACGCCTATATCCAGCAGGGCGTTCGGGTCTAGCCCCCACAGCGTAAGCTGCTGGCGCACGCCCTCAACGATGGCATTGAGCGAGGCTTCGTACTGCGGAAGCTGGCCGATGACCTGCAGGATAGAAATAATGATGAACAACAGCACGCCCACGCCAACCAGTATGGTGATCAGGAAGGTGAGGGCAAAAGCGACAAACGGTTTCATCCCCCGCTGTTGAAATATATGTTTGAGGGGGATGCAAACGGCGGTGAGCAGAATGCCGAGAAACAGCGCGTTGAGCAGGCTGCTAGCGGCCTTCATACCGGCGATGACTACCACCAAACCGGCGACGAGCAATACAAAACGGACAAACGGAGTCAGGAAGGTGTTGTTATTTAAGGGGTTCATGCCTGCTTTACCCTTGATTTTAGATATGTGTTTTATAACACCAGCATTTTTAGTTCGCGTCGTGTTTTGATTTCTAAGAGCCTTAGAAATTAGGGGGAAGCGCACATCCCCGCATGTACTTTCGCGCGGCGTTGATTGGGCAAGGGATGAAACTGTAATGAAAGGGCGCAGCATGCCGCGCCCTTTCAAGATGGCCTATACAGGCGGGATCAGGAAATACGTATCACCCATGCCTTCCATCAGCCAGCCGAGAGCGCCATTGTAGCTGACCTGCCACCACGCGGTATTTTCGGCGCAGGTAGGACCATTGATCAGCTCAAAGTTTGCGCCAGCAGGCACGATACCGATGACTGCTGATGAGGCTGCCGGTTCAGCGAAAAGCTGCTGGTCGCCAGCCGGAGACAGGACATAGCCTGAGCCGGGCAAGATCAGGCGCGAGGGCATGAAACCGGGGCAGGCGGTGGGCGGAAGCGGCGTTGGCATGATTGGCGCCGGGGGAAGGATTGATGCCTGCGGCGCGCCAACACGCCAGAAGGTTGACCCCCAGAAAATAGCGCCAACGGCAATCGCGCCATTCCCTGTATCCGAGATGGTTTCTACGGTGCCAAGATGCCATGTAGCGGCGGCGGTGTAGTTAGGATAACCGAGAAAGGCGACAGCGCGGCCGGATGGCGAAAGCGTCACCCGTTCGGGGGCGGCGGGAAAGGCGCCGCTGGCGATAGTTGTGGGCTGAGGATCGAGCGTTTCCCAGAAGAAGCCGACATCTGGCGTGACGCTAAAGCGCAGCGTAAGCGATTGATAGGGGTCTGCTCTGGAAACCAGCAGGGGAAGATCGCCCAA